>DASQDN010000063.1:0-7835 GCA_035634155.1 Bryobacteraceae bacterium
GCCCTGCGCGCCCGCTTCTTTCCAGCGCGGGATGATCGTCCGCACCGTAGATTCATCGAGAATCGTGTTCACCGCGAGCCACTCTTCGTCGCTAAGGTGCGAAATCGTGGGGGTTTTCAGCGCAGGCAAGACATCGATCACTGCTTCCAGGTCGTTCTTGCGCACGTTCAGCATGAGTCCGACTTTGCCCAGCGCCGCAATCGCGCCGTCCAGAAGCATGCGGATATCATCGAGCTTTCGGCGCTTCCATTCGTCCTTCAGCGACTCGCGATTGGCGATCAATTGCGTGTTCGATTCGAGCACCGTCTCCACGATGCGCAGGTTGTTCGCACGCAACGAGGAGCCAGTCTCCGTCACTTCCACGATCGCGTCGGCAAGCACGGGCGGTTTCACTTCCGTCGCCCCCCAACTGAACTCCACCTTCGCCTTCACACCATTGCGTTCGAGATAGCGCTTGGTAGTCTGCACCAACTCCGTCGCAATGATCTTGCCCTCCAGATCCTTCACGCTGTGGAACGGCGAGGCGTCGGGCACGGCGAGCACCCAGCGGACCTTGCCGAAGCTCTGCTTGGCATAGATCAGGTCGGCGATCGTGTCCACCTGCGCTTCGCTTTCTTCCACCCAGTCGCGGCCGGTTAAACCCGCGTCGAGAATGCCGTCGTCCACATAGCGAGCCATCTCCTGCGCGCGGATCAGCATGCATTCGATGTCAGGATCGTCAATCGCAGGGAAGTAGGAGCGGCTGCTTGTGGTGATGTTGAAGCCGGCCCGCCGGAACAGGTCCACCGTCGCCTTTTCCAAACTACCCTTAGGAATACCGATACGCAGCTTCATGCCTTGTACACAGCCTCCGGATCGTACGTCTTCTGCTCGGATTCTGCCCACTGTTTCGAGTCGCTGAGCCGGCGGAAGAAGCAGCTCTCATAGCCCTCGTGACAAACACCCGGCCCCACGGCCTCCACCTTTAACAGCACGGCATCGTAGTCGCAATCTGTGGAGATCTCTTTCACCACCAAACGGTGGCCCGAAGATTCGCCTTTCAGCCATAGCTTCTTCCGCGAACGGCTGTAGAAGGTCGCATAGCCGCTATCCACCGTCATCCGCCACGCCTCTTCGTTCATGAAGCCGACCATCAGCACGCGCCCGCTCACGTGATCCTGAATGACGGCGGTGACCAGGCCGTCGAGTTTTGTGAAGTCCAAAGTCATAGAAGTCCGTAACGCAAAAAAGCCCCGCCGGATCTACCGCGGGGCTCGTTGCTCTAAAAAGAAGTAAATCCTGGCAGCACGATCCCTACGGCATCACAAGCCGGTGATGGTGGTGATGGCGGGCGTGCGTGAGCATGAAAAAACTAGTATACACGGTCAGCAGCCGGTTACTCGAAATACGGCCACTTTCTTCACCAAAGCTCCGGGTCTGCTTGCCCAAAGAATCTCGCCTCCTTGCACGACAAAGCCAGCGTAGTCATATAGCTTTTGCTTCCGCCTGCGCTGTTCTAAAAAGAGCGTCGCCCCACGCCCGTCCGAAGCTTCGCGCGCGCCCATGCAATGCCGTCGAATGCAAGCCTTATCTCGCCATTGCGCGCGCGCACCTCATCTCCATGAAACTCGCCCGCTTGCAGCAACTCCACGGCAGGACGCGGAGCCGTATTTGCACGGACGAACAGCGCAATCGCGATAGCAGCCGTCAAACGAATCTGAATCACCCGTATCAATACTACCGAAACACTTGACAGCTCCGCTGAATCGTACTATGCGGAGGTGCTGCCATGACTGTACGAAGGGCCGCCGGAGGCGCACTGCTGACGTTCACTCGCATCGGCTTCGCTTGCAAAGGCGTCGTCTACATGCTCATCGGAATTCTAGCGTTGAAGACCGCATTCCGCGAGGGCGGGGAAACGACCAACAAAGAAGGCGCCATCGAGCACATTGCCGGCCAGCCGTTCGGAGAGATTGCACTCGCCATCATCGGCGTTGGACTACTCGCGTACGCGGCTTGGCGCCTGATGACAGCGGCCCTCGATTCCGAACACAAAGGGGATAGGCCAACCGGTCTTGCCAAGCGATTCGCCTACGTGGCCAGCGGCCTCCTCTATGCAAGCGCCGGACTCTTCGCGTTGAAACTTCTAACAGGCAATGGCGCAAGCAAGGGCGATGGCGCCGCTACATGGACAGCGCGCCTCATGGATGCGCCCGGCGGAATCCTGCTAGTCAGCTTGGTCGGGCTGATCCTCGTGGGATACGGCGCCATGCAAATGCGCAAAGGCTGGACCGAAAAGTTCCGCGACCATCTGCAGACCGGATCGATGTCCAGCGAGCCCAAGCAATGGGCGATCCGCCTCGGCAAATGGGGCTATATCGCCCGAGGCATCGTCATCGCCACCATCGGACTCTTCGTCATCAGCGCCGCCATGCGTCACGACCCGAGCCGCGCACGTGGACTGGAAGGCGCTCTTGACGCCCTCGCGGCCCAGCCCTACGGCCAGTGGCTCCTCGCGTTCGTAGCCGCCGGACTTGCCTGCTACGGCGCCTTCTGCTTCGTCGAGGCTCGATACCGGCGGCTTTCGATCTAAGGAATCGCCAGCACGTACGTAAGGATCCGGTCCATATCGCGCGAACTGAATTTGTACGGCGGCATTGTCGTCCCCGGCGACATTTTCTGCGGATCGACAAAGTGCTGCTCCAGCCAGTCGCGCGTGCGGCGTTGCGCGACACCATTCAGCGACGGCCCCGTCTTCATGCCGGAGCCATTCACCTGGTGGCACACGTTGCAGTGCTGCGCCTGGTAAATCATCGCGCCTTCCGCTGCGTTCTGCGGCGCCGAGTCCATCGCGGCCGCATTCTCCGGCGTCAGCTTCATCAGGAAGCGCGCCAATCCAGTCATCTGCGCCCCAGTGAGCTGCACCGCCGGCATATTGGAACCGGGCCGCGGATTCTTGAAGTGGTTGATCATCCACTCCACCGTCCGCTTGTTCTTAGCAGCCAGATCCGGGCCGAGTTTCTTATCGCCGGTGTGGCAGGAAGCGCAGGCTTCCCGGCGGAAGTAGCCGATGCCGGCTAACTCATCGGGCGTGAGTTGCTGCCAGCTCTCGGGACCTTCCATCAAGGTGACATCAACCGCCGGCGTCGGCGGAGTGGATCGGATGGCGGCTACAGTCAAACCCGTCCAACCTAACGCCGCCAATGCGACCACACCCATGGCCAGAGTTCTCTGCCGGATCGCCGTCATACGCCCGCGATCCACAAACGGCACCATCATCAGGCCCAGAACCGCCAAACCCGGCAGCACCGTGCTCCCGATCAACTCAAGCGATCCCTGGAAGTACTTCAGCAACTGGAACAGGAACAGGAAGTACCACTCCGGGCGCGGAATATAGGACGTATCCGTCGGATCGGCCAACCGCTCCAGCGGCACACGCACAGCCGCGGCGAGGGTAAACAGGATGGCGAACGTAACGAATATCGCGACCGTGTCCTTAAACACCTGCTCAGGATAAAAGCGCTTCTTTGGTTTCGTTTCGTCGCCCGGCGCCGGAGTTACCCCGTGCCGCCGCACCAGATACACATGCAAAGCGATCAGCAGGATCGTGAATGGCGGCAGCACCAGGACGTGAATCGCATAGAAACGAGCAAACGTCACCACGCCGATTCCTTCCCCCCCGAGCAGTTGCGTCACGTACTCGCCCGCGCCGGGAGCCGAGGCCGCAATCTGCGTGGCTACCACCGTGCCCCAATACGCGCGATTGTCCCAAGGCAGCAGATAACCGGTCAGGCCATACGCCATCGTCAGCAACAGCAAAAACACGCCCAAAATCCACGTTGCTTCCCTAGGCCGCTTGTATGCGCCCCAAACGAACGTCTGGATCATGTGCAGCACCACGACCACGATCATCACGCTCGCGCCCCAATGATGCAGGCCGCGAATCATGCGTCCGCCGGTCAGTTCGGTTGCAATGTACTTAACGCTGTTGTAGGCCTCGCCCGGAGTCGGCGCGTAGTTCATGGCCAGCAGGACGCCCGTGAACACCTGCACCAGGAAGCAGAACAGCGCCACACTCCCGAATACCTGATGCCATCCCGCGGATGCGGGCACTTCCTCATCCATGAAGTGCTTCACCGCCGAAGGCAGGCCGGTACGTTCTTCCAGCCAGTCGAGCGAACGGGGAATCATGCGTCCCCTTTCCGCACCTCACCGAGCAGCAGTTTGCCCCCGGCGACCTTCACCTCATACCGATCCAGCGCGCGAGGCGCGGGTCCGGTCAGCACCTTGCCGTCCAGCCCAAAGGTCGACGTATGGCACGGACACAGGAACTCGCGATTCTTCTCGTCGTAGCTGTAGGCGCAGCCCAGGTGGGTGCATTGCGGAGTGAACGCCACGATTTCGTTCTCGTCCTTCTTAATCACCCACGCCGTCGACTTCTCACTGGTGACCTTCCAGCCGTCCAGGCGGTTGCGCCGGAACACGAATTCCTCCGGCACGCCGGCCTTTAGCTGGGTGATGTCTCCGGCCTCGATCCAGGACGAATCGTTCTTCTTCGACTTTGGAGGAACCATGAGGTAGATGGCCGCCGGGAGCGATAGCGCCCCCGAAATCACCGCCCACAGTCCATAAATGAGCGAGGTTTGGAAGCCTCGCCGGTTCGGCCCCTGAGATGATCCCATTTAGAACCGATTATAGGTAAATCGTTTTAGTGGTTGCAAACAACCAATAGCCGATCGCGTAGGTCCGTGTGCTCTTCCGGCGCAAGCTTGCCGCCTTCCTTCGTTATGTAGAACACATCTAAGGCTTTATGCGCTTCGGTGTCGATCAGCACCACCTCGATGCTGCATCCGGCGGACGAGAATGTCGACGCCAGGTCGTATAACAACCCCGGCCGATCCTCGGCGACGATCTCGACCAGCGTCGCGGAATCGGACGCCTCGGCGTCAAAGGCGACCGTCGGTCTCACTTCGGCGCGCTTGGAAGGAGCCGGCGGTTTGGCCCGTCCTCGCAGCAACCGCTGTACGTCCTCCGTCCCCAAAACCGTCCGTCGGATAACCGCCTTGAGCCGATCCGCTTCCGCGGGGTTCAACTCCAGCGTCCGCATCGGATCGGCAAAGCAGAACGTATCCAGCACGGTGCCGTTCTGATTCGCGAACGCCTCCGCCTTTACGATATTCATCCCGAACGACGAAAGGATCCCCGCCAGTGACGCGAACAGATTCGGACGATCCGTCGTCAGAACGGTTAACGCATAAACGCCTTCACCGCGCTTCAAATCGACCGCCAGACCAGCCTCTCCAGCACTGCGGGCCAGCGCGACGTGCTGCTGGACCTGCTCGGGCGTATGCGTCCGCAGGTAACGCGTGGGAAGTCCCTCCAGGAAATCCGCCGTCTCATCGTGCTCGGGAACATGAATGCGCTCGGTGTCGAGCTCACGCGTCAACTCGCGATGGCCGACCAGATAGGTCCGCCAAAGCTGTTCCAGCCGCCACGGCGTCATAGCGTCGGGATTCACCGCGCTGATATCGGCGTATGTCATCAGCGTGAGCAGGCGAAGCCGCTCGATTGTTTCCACCCGAGAAGCCAACTCCACCGCGGTCGCCGGATCGCTCAGATCGCGTGAGTTCATCACAGCCGACAAAACCAGGTGCTGCTCGATCAGGAAGAGCACCGTGCGCCGCTCAGCCTCAGGCATCTGCATCCGCTCCAGCACGCGCTCGGCGAGTTTCGCTGACGCAATCGCATGCCCTTCCAACCCATCGCTCTTGCCCATGTCGTGGAACAGCAGAGCCATGAACAGCAACGGCATTTCATCGGTTTCTTCTACAAGTTCCCGGAAGCGGCGGCGGCTCGCATCGTTGGTAGCTTTCAGCTCTTCCAGATACTCGAGCGTGACCAACGTGTGCTCATCCACGGTGTACCGGTGATAAAAATCTCGTACCACCAGGCACTCGATCTGCTCCCAAACGGGAATGATGATCTGAAGCAGGCCCGTCTCATGCATCGCCCGCAGCGCCGGCGCGGCATGAGGTAACAAGAGCAACTGCTTCAAGCTCTGCCACAGCGGCCTGGAACTCGCAAAGTATTCTTCCAGGTACAGCTTATGGTCGCGAACCCGGCGTTCAGTCTCGAGGGAGAGCCGTATGCCGTGCCGGGCGACGAACTGGAACAACCGCAGAACAAGGTCCGGATCGCTCGCAAGCTGCTGCGGCGCGCGCAGGAACACCCGCTCCCGCAGCACCGTGAAATCTGCGTTCGACAGACGAGAGCGCCACTCGCGAAACTGACGAGCCAGTCCACCCTCGGCCGCGCTGTCGCTCAATTCCATCTGCTGGCGGGCGCAGCGGTGAACATCACGCGCATGCCTGTAGTAGTCGCGCATCCAGGCCGCGGGCTCGGCCGAAAGCTCTTCCTGGAGATCGAACGTCAGCACATTCGAATCCCGACCCGCCCTATAATGAAGCCGGCAGCGCACATCCCAGAGGAAATCGCGAGCCTCGTTCAAAGAGATTTCCGCACCGGGATCACCGCCTCGAACTTTGGTCAGCCAGTGCACCACGTGCAGGTCACGCAGCCCGCCCGGCGTCTCTTTGATGTTCGGCTCCAGATGATAAATCGTGTCGTGAAACTTGGCGTGGCGCTGATTGGTCAACTTGATCAGGTGCCGGATCAGATTCGTTCGATTCGAGCGAATGAACTTCGGCAGCCGCGCCGAAAACGAATCGTACAAGTCATGATCCCCAATCAGAAACCGCTCGTCGAGCAGGCTGACGCTGAGTTCGACATTGTTTTGGTCGAACTGGCAACATTCTGCGATGCTCCGCACCGATTGGCTGACGCGGAGTCCGTTGTCCCATAACGTACGCAGAAATGTGGAGAGCGCGTTCCGCTGCGCATCCCCGTGGATCTCTTTCTCGATGAGAAGGAGCAGGTCGATGTCGGAGTGCGGGAACAACTCTCGCCGGCCATAGCCCCCAACGGCAAGTACGGACATGCCTTGAGAGAAGACCGGCGCGAGATGTGAGCGGAACGCATGCGTCACCAACTGGTCGACGAAGGTACTCCGGCCAGCAACGGCTTCGGCCGCGTTGCCGCTCATCAGGAACTGGCTCCGAACCGACTCTGGATTAGAGGGCTGATTCTCCACGGTCTTCATTACGGATCCGGATGGCTTCTGCGACATCATAGGTGAAGATTTTCCCGTCTCCGATGTTGCCGGTGCGCGCCGCCCCGGCCAGCGTGCGAATCACTTCTTCATACCGCGCGGTCGGAACTACCATTTCGATTTTGACCTTCGGTAGCAAGTCGACCGTATATTCCTGGCCACGATAGACTTCCTTATGGCCCTTCTGCCGGCCGTGACCACGAACTTCCGTGATCGTCATGCCGTCGATTCCAATGGCCTTCAAAGCCTCTTTGACTTCTTCCATTTTGAATGGCTGAACAATGGCTTCTATCTTCTTCACAGTCGTCTCCTAAGCCTCGAAATTGTAGCCTTCTTCACCGTGCATGCTGACGTCGAGTCCCATCGTCTCTTCCTTGCTATCAGCGCGAACCCCGAGAGTAACATCGCAGATCTTCAGGATGATGAAGGTCCCCACCACGGCCAGCGCAATCGCGATGCCCGAAGCGATGATCTGATTGATAATCTGCTGCCCGTTTCCATCTACCAGCCCGAGCGCGGCAGGATTGCCGGCGCTGTCTTTCAGAGCATTGTTCACAGCGTTGGTAGCGAACACACCGGTCAGAATGGCTCCGAGCAATCCACCGATTCCGTGAACTCCGAAGGCGTCAAGCGAATCGTCGTACCCGAAACGGTTCTTCACAATAACGACCATAAAGAAGCAAATCAA
>DASQDN010000064.1:0-5943 GCA_035634155.1 Bryobacteraceae bacterium
TGGGTTCGTCGGTGTTGCGTTGGCGATTCTGTACGCGGGCGGCTTGCCCATCCTGTCCATCGCCGGCGCTCGAGCCTTGAACCCCAGCATCGCAGACTTCAGCTACGGCGCAGTGATCGCGTCGTTAGGCGGCTTGCTAGCCACTTCGATGTTCTTCCTGTTCGCGATTGCCTCCATCCCTTCAGCTTGCTTCTGTGCGTTGATCGCGGGCAACAGCTTCTCCACGATGATTCCCGGAGTCAAGCGTATGTCCTCGATGATGGTTGCCGTTACGGTCGCCATCGTGTTGGCTGCTACTGGGATCGCGGCTGACCTGGTCGCCTTCTTCACCATTGTGGGAGCATCTTTCGGACCCATCTGCGGCGCAATGACGGCGGACTACATTTTGTCGGGCAAACGGTGGGCCGGACCGCGCCAGGGCATCAACATGGCGGGCTATCTGGCATGGGCTCTCGGCTTCTTCGTCGGAATCATCCCGTTCCTACCGTTCTCCGACGAGGTCAAGAGCGCCGCGCAACCTGCGGTTGTGTATAGCTACATCACCGGCTTCGTTGTGTATGCCTTGCTGGCTAAGATGGGCATGCAGCCCGCTACCGTGCAGATGCCGGCAGCCAAAAAGGCCGCTTAGGACCTGCTACCTCGTGCGCCGGGCTACCGCGATCAGCGACAGGCCCGGCCACGGAAGGATGTTCTCCAAGCGCCTCCAGATCCACACACTCTTGTCGAAAAGCTTCAGCGGCAGTTTGCCGAGATGCTTGCGCTTCAACACCCGCCCGTACAGCCACCACGCCGGCGTTCCGATCTTATTCAACTGCATCGTCCGCTCGATCGTGAAGCCTTCCTGCGCGAGGAGGCCCTCCACTTCCTTGCGGTCGAAGCGACGCTTATGGCCGAGCGTTTTGTCCATGGTGCCGTACAGACTGCGGCCCTGCGGCACCAATACAAGCAGCACTCCCTCGGGCTGTAACGTCCCGCGGATGGCTTGTAGCGTCTGTTGCGGCTCTTCGACGAACTCCAGTACGTTGACGCAGAGCACACTATCTACGGCCTCGAGGAGCGGTTCGAAGTCCGCGGGCGATCCCGGGTCGAGTTTGCGGACCGAGACATTAGGTGTCCGCAGGAAGCGATTGCCGAGGGCGTGAAGGTACAGCGGGTCTTTCTCGCTCGCGATGTAATGCGATCGCTTGCTCATGAGGCGGCCGGCAACATTGCCGATGCCGGCGCCGAGTTCCAGCACGGAGTCGCGCAGGTAGGGCCGGAGCAGCGACGTCAGCCACGACACGTACTGCGGCGTGCCCGTGATGTTGTTGATGGAGCCGCGTCCGTAGGGCTCCACATATAGATCGTCGATGAGCCAGAAGTGCAGGATGACGCCGAATACCTTGACCCCGTCCTTCCAGCCTATCTTCTTGCCTTCCTCATACGTCCGGCCGTGATAGCTGATGGGCACCTCGTAGATACGCAGCTTGCGTTTGGCCGCCTTCATCGTGATCTCCGGCTCGAAGCCGAAGCGGTCCGAGCGGATCGGGATGCTCTTGAGCAGGTCGGTCTTGAAGACTTTGTAGCAGGTCTCCATGTCGGTCACGTTCAAGTTGCAGAACATGTTCGACACCACTGTCAGGAACTTGTTGATCATCGAGTGCCAGAAGGGCAGCACTCGTGTCTGCTCGCCGCGTAGGTAACGTGAGCCGAACACTGCATCGGCATGTCCGTCAAGCAGCGGCTTCAGCAGCCGAGGGTACTCGCTCGGATCGTACTCCAGGTCGGCGTCCTGCACCAAGGCGAAGTCGCCGGTCGCGTGCTGGATGGCAGTACGCACGGCCGCGCCTTTGCCTTTATTCGCCGGATGCCGCACCAGCCGGATACGCTCATCGCCGGCTGCGATGCGATCCAGGATGGCCGACGTTCCATCGGTGGAGCAGTCGTCCACGATGATCAATTCGCGGCCCATATCTTCCGGTAACGGCGCCGCGAGCACGAGCGCGAGACTGCGCTCGACGACCGCACGCTCGTTGAATACGGGCACCAGAATCGACAGCTTCATGTGCGGAAATCCCAGTATAATGTGGCCATGGACAATACTGGCAGCCGGCGAGGATTCGTATCCGGGTCGGCGGCGGCCGGTTTGGGGATGCTTATCCTCAAACCGGAGACGGTCCGCGGGTCTCAGGCGAATTCCGCTTTGACCCTCGGCCTGATTGGCGCGGGCAACCGCGGTTCGTATGTCGCCGGCATCTTTGCGAAGAACGAGTTCTGCAAAGTGACCGCCGTTGCTGACATATATGAAGACAAGCTGAAGGCAGCGACGGCTCCGGGCAAGTTCTCGACGGCCAAGACGTTCCGCTCGGCGAAAGAACTGATTGCGTCCGATGTGGACGCGGTTTACATTGCTACACCTCCTTATCTCCATCCCGAACATTTCGAACTAGCGGTCGCGGCCAAGAAGCACATCTTCATGGAGAAGCCGGCCGGAGTCGACGTTCCGGGCTGTATGCGCGTGCTGGCGGCTTCGAAGAAGGCGGACAAGACCAAGCGCATCTCGCTCGACTTCCAGCAGCGTTACGGCGCGGACTACCGGCAGGCTTGGGACCGCTTGAAGAAGGGCGAGTTCGGCGCCATCAAGATGGTTCGCGCTTCGTGGATCGGCGGTGGACTGCCTCTGGCTTCCGGTCATCCTGCGGATCAAGAGAAGGTCCGGAACTGGCTCTACTATCGCGAGCACTCGGGCGACATCATTGTCGAGCAGAACTGCCACAACCTGGACGTTGTGAACTGGTTCATGAACACCCATCCGACCAAGGTCAGCGGATACGGCGCGCGGGCCGTTCGCAAGGCTCCCGGCAACATCATGGACAGCCTTGGGCTGACGTATGAGTTCGCGGATGGGACAGTGTTCAGCTACTCGGCCAGTCAGTTTACGGCCGGCGGCTACACCGACATCAGTGAGACCTTCTTCTGCGAGAAGGGCACGGTCCGGACGCACCGCAAAGGATACGAAGTTTACAACAAGCCGCAGCGTGGAGCTCCGCCCGAGGTGGTGCAGACGGCCTCGTCGAAAGGCGACATCACTGAGGATGCGGTGAATGCGTTCGTCCTCGGAGCGCGCACCGGTGACATCGAGAATGCGGCTCCGTGGGCGGTGGAGAGCACGCTGACCGCGATACTGGGGAGAGAGGCGATCTACAGCGGTAAACCGATGACTTGGGCCGACTTAAAGGTTCAGTTGTAGACAAATAGGGCGGCACCCCTGGCCGGGGCGCCTGCCCAGTGGAGGGGGTAAATCGCCTCGTAACTGTGGTCTGCAATACAACGGCCAAAGTACCCCCTTTGTACCTTCAAGCACTTGCGCGAGGCGGCGGTCTCGGCGCGTGTAAGATTTACTCTTGGCCTCCTCATCCATGGTGCTGACGCAGACTGATCTACCCGGAGTGCCGCTGCGCGCTCGCGGCAAGGTCCGGGACATCTACGACGTTGGCGATCAACTGCTGCTGGTCACGACGGACCGGATTTCCGCGTTCGACTACATCCTGCCAACGGGCATTCCTCGCAAGGGCGAGGTGCTGAATCGCATTTCGCTCTTCTGGTTCGAGTTCCTTCGCGACACGGTCGACAACCACGTCATCACGGCCGACGTTGCTCAATATCCTGCCGAGCTGCAGCCGTTTACCGACCAGCTTCGCGGGCGGTCGGTGTTGTGCCGCAAGGCGGACATGATTCAGATCGAGTGCGTAGCTCGCGGGTATCTTTCCGGTTCGGGGTGGAAAGAGTATCAAGCCACTGGATCCGTTTGCGGCATCGCGCTGCCTCCGGGTTTGGTGGAGAGCAGCCGACTGCCAGAGCCGATCTTTACTCCGGCTACGAAGGCCGATACCGGGCACGACATCAACATCTCGTTCGAGCAGGCTGCTTCGGCCGTTGGAAGCGAGCTGGCTACAACGCTTCGCCACCTGACGCTTGGCATCTATGCGAAGGCCGCAGCGTATGCCGAGACTCGCGGGATCATCATCGCCGATACCAAGTTCGAGTTCGGCTTCATCGACAAACGGCTGGTGCTGGCCGATGAGGTCTTGACTCCCGATTCGTCGCGCTTCTGGCCCAAGGATCTTTACAAGCCTGGTGGGGCGCAGCCGTCGTATGATAAGCAGTTCGTGCGCGATCACCTGGAAGCCGTTCGCTGGAACAAGCAGCCTCCGGCGCCCGTATTACCCGAGGAGGTGGCTCGCAAGACCAGCGAGAAGTATCAGGAGGCGTACCGGCTCCTGACGGGGGAATCGTTATGAATTGGGTGGACTGGCTACTGATTGCGTTCCTGCTGATCTCGATTGCCAACGGCTTTCAAGAAGGCATGGTGCGGATCACGATCGGCTTTATCGCGATGATTGCCGGGTTCTTTCTCGCGTCGTGGTTTGGCGGCCTGGTTGCCGGCTCGCTGCTGCCTTGGGTTAGCTCCAAGGCCGCGGCGTCGATCTTCGGTTACCTCCTTGTATTCATCGGTGTGTTGATCCTCGGCGGCCTGCTTGGGCTGCTTATCTCTCGCATGTTGAAGCTGATCGGACTGTCCTGGATGGACCGGCTGTTTGGCGCAGCGCTCGGTGTAGCGCGCGGCTTTGTGGTTCTTGCCGTGGTGACGATGGTGATCACCGCGCTGGCTCCGAAGTGGCTGCCTTCGGCTGTGCGGCAGTCGCAGTACGCGCCTTATGTTCTGCGCGCGGCGGATGTGTTAACTGAGTTGACGCCGTTTGAAATTCGCGACGGATTCGACCGAGCTTATGCCGAGATTCGAAAGCTGAAGCTACACAAGTAACTCCTTTACGACATTGCCGTGGACGTCGGTTAAACGGAACGGGCGTCCCTGGAACTTGAACGTGAGCTTGGTGTGATCGAAGCCTAGCTGATTGAGGATCGTCGCGTGCAGGTCGTGAACGTGGACGCGATCGCGCGCTACGTTAAAGCCGAGCTCGTCGGTTTCTCCATACGTAAAGCCGCGCTTGAACCCGCCTCCCGCGACCCACATGGTGAAGGCGTTCGGGTGGTGGTCCCGCCCATCGGAGCCGCCCTGAACCATCGGAGTGCGGCCGAATTCGCCTCCCCAGATCACGATTGTGTCTTCGAGGAGACCACGTCGCTTCAAGTCTTTGATGAGGGCGGCGGAGGCTTGATCGGTGTCCTTGCAGTTTTTGCGGAGATCCTTAACGAGGCTACCGTGTTGATCCCATGATTCGTGGAAGAGCTGGACGCAGCGCACGCCTTTTTCGACGAGCCGGCGTGCGAGCAGGCAGTTGTTGGCGAATGAAGGCTTGCCGGGTTCGGCTCCGTAAAGTTCGAGGGTTTCTTTCGGTTCGTTGGAGATGTCCATGATCTCCGGGGCTACCGATTGCATGCGGAACGCCATCTCAAACGAGTTGATGCGCGTCGAGATCTCAGGATCGCCTGTCTTGGCGAGCCGCATTTCGTTCATCTGCTTGACGGCGTCGAGGGTGTCGCGCTGGAGCTCATTGTCGACGCCTTCGGGGTTCGACAGGTAGAGCACGGGATCGCCGCCGGTGCGGAACTGCACGCCCTGGAACTTGGTCGGGAGGAAGCCACTGCCCCAACAGCTATTGCCTCCGCTTGGGCCCTTGGAGCCGGAGCTGAAGACGACGAAGCCGGGCAGGTCCTTGGTTTCCGAGCCGAGTCCGTAGAGCACCCATGAGCCCATGCTGGGACGGCCGAACTGCATGCTCCCCGTGTTCATGAGCAACTGGCCGGGCGCGTGGTTGAAGGCATCGGTGACCATCGACTTCACGATGGTGATCTCGTCGGCGATGCCTGCCGTGTGCGGGAGGAGTTCAGAGAGCTCGGCTCCACTTTGCCCGTGTTTGGCGAAGGTGAACTTGGGTCCGAGGAGTTTGGAGTTCGGATTGATGAACGCGGCGCGGTAGCCCTTAAGGAGGTCGGCGGGCG
>DASQDN010000065.1:0-6884 GCA_035634155.1 Bryobacteraceae bacterium
CTTCAGCATCACGCTTGAGCCCTGCCCACCGAAGAGGATGATGGCTGTGGGCTTCTGGGGATCGAGTCGGAGCTTGCGCCGTTCCTCTGCGCGATCGTGCTTGAATTCGGTGTAAAACGCAGGGCGTAAAACCATCCCCGACACCAGGAACGTCTTCTGCCGCGACTTGCCGGAGTCGAGCGCCTGCTGGTACGCCTTCTCGGTCCCGCAGATCACATAATGGTCCTGCTTCTCCAGCCAAAAATTCGGCGGATAATCAGCGAAATCCGTTAGAATTTCGACGTAAGGCAATCCCGGCCGCGCTTTTTGAGACGCTTGAAACAGCGCGCGGTTGAAATTGGGAACCACTGAAACGATCAGGTCCGGACGCTCGCGACGCCAGATGTCGGTAAGCATCCGCACCTGCGCGGGATGGAACATTCGAATAATCCAGTGCATTGGCGGCAGCAGGTACTCGGATCCCAGCGTCCAGCCTTTCGCCAGCATCTGGTTGTAAATATCCTGCATTCGCAGGCGCGTAATCTTGCGGAAAATATCGAGGGAATCGAGTTGCTCCTGCAGGTTGAACAGCCGCACATCCCAGTTCCGACCCTGCTGCTCGGCCACTGATTTCAGCGCGGTTGCGGCGCTGCGGTGCCCGCCACCCGCGTCGAAGAACACGAAATCCACTCGCTTCATGCCGTTGAGCTTCTACTATGCCATGTGTCATGCACAGTTATTCATCGCGTCACAATCGCTTAACACCCGTACGGTTACATGGAGCAGGCAGGGACGATGCGTTCTAAACTGGTGACTGGCAGCGGCTCAATGCTGGACTACATCAGCACTCGTGATCATCGTTGGATGCGGCGCGTGAATAACTGGCGCGCGCCCCGATGGGTACGTGTGTGGATGACGTTTGCTACACGCGGTGGCGATGGCTGGTTATGGTACGCAATGTGTCTGACGATCCTGTTTTTCGGAGGACCGGATCGTTATGCGGCCCTCCTTTCTGCCGGCGTGGCTGCCGGATCAGGCACCTTGTTGTTCCTAGCGCTCAAGCGCAAGGCTAGGCGCCAACGTCCCTGCGTTTACGCCGAGCATTGTTGGGCCAAGCTTCTTCCGCCTGACCAGTTCTCGTTTCCCTCTGGCCACTCCATCAATGCGTTCGCCTTCGCCGTGGCTTTCAGCCTCTATTACCCGAGCTGGGTTATCGGACTGCTCTTCTGCGCATTCAGCATCGCGATCTCTCGCGTGATTCTGGGCATGCACTTCGTCAGCGACATAGTTGTCGGCGCAACCCTCGGAACGATGCTTGCCTATTCGTCAGTGCTGCTGGTGGAACGCGCGTTGGCGTGAGAGGTCGGCAGGCTGCCGTTTGACGGATGGGGCGTATAGTAGCGGGTCAACCAGGCCGTCAAGCCGTCCAAGCCGGGAAATAGCATCCGCTCGGTAATGCCTGCCTGGTCGAGCTTGTCGCGCACTTCCCATTTCAAGCTTGCCGGCACGATCACCCGCCGGGACACATCGCTGTGCTCGGCAAACCAAGTGTCCACAGCCTCCGTAGGGGTAGACATCAACGAGAACAGCGCGAACTGGTTGACGATCCTATCGTCCAAAGACGGCGGCTCCAGGAACACAACAAACGGCTCCTTGGATAACGTTTCCAGTTCCTGAAGCGATCGCGCCACACTGTTCAGAATGTCGACCGTGAACACGGTTGACCCTTCGGCGTCCAATTCCTTCCGCAACTGCTTGGGCAGTCGGCGATTGGTCTCGCCGTGATTCACGCACCAGATCACGGCGTCCGAACCGTACTGCGACATGTCAGCGGTGGCGAAGTGCAGCGCCACGAACGGTGAGTATGTCCAGTCGAGCAGTCGTGTGGGTAGCCCGTGGTGCGCCGCCAGCGCAAGCCAGTTCCAGATGGAGTCCCCCGCGGCCGAGTCGGCATGGGCGTACTTCCGAAAATTGCGAAGCAGATGCCCTTCCAGCCTGGCGACTTCCCGTTCTCCCGCCAAACGCATCAAACTCGGTCGCAGGTCACTGGCTGCGTCCGGCATCCCTCGATACACAAAGGGAGACCTGTGCCGCTGCAATGCCGGGTCCCACGATTCACGATATAGTTCCTCCAACAGCGAGGCCCAGGAGGAAACAGTGGTCTCTGCGACCGAGCGAATTGCAGCCATGCATCAATCGCCGGATTTCTTGGCCGGCGCCTGATCTCCAATATACGTTTGGTTGCGATCTGCTTCCTTCTCGTCGTTGCCGAATGCGCCGGCCACAGGCGCTTTATGCTTCCCGGAATGTGAATCGGGCCCGGAGTTGGACGGCTTTCGCGCTGAAGAAGCGAGCCCTGTCTTGTTCGAAGTCTGCGGCGCTCCGCTATCGGCGAGCGGCGCGTCGTCGTGTTGAATGAGATTGTCTCGGTTCTGACTCATGCTTGAGGGACAACTGCGGAGGTCCTTCCGTTTGCGGATAACGGTTACCCTGACGAATCGCTAAGACTGATTGCTCATGTGTGGGTCTAACGGTTGTAGTCATGTTTAAGCAACCCGCCGAGAACACCAACGCGACACCTGTCGAAGAACAGCGAAGCGCAGAGCGCGTCAACCCCGAAATCAACCCGGCGGAGGAGCACGCCGAGATTGAAGCTGAGGCCAAGCGGCTTGCCGCCGAACGAGGAAGCGAAGGCTCTTATTCTGACGAGGATTGGAGCAACGCTTCACGCATCGTGCGTAACCGCAAGATATCGCTTAGCAAGGCTTGAATCGGAAACGGTTCTTGCGCGGCGGCATCCTACAACCGAGTGGGCTGCCCGAGGCGGAAGAGCCCAAATCCTAAACACCGCATTTTCAGGAGGGAATTCCATGGAAGATACCTTGACACAAAGCTACAACTCGGAGAAGCAGGGCTCCGGAATCGGCAATCTCACGAACCAGGCCAGCGGGATAATCGATCGCGCACGCGACGCGGCCGGCCAATACGTCGACAACGATCCGAAGGCTCATCCCAAGCCCGAGCATCGCGAAGGCGCTTTGGCCCGCGCGATTGAGCAGCAGACGGCGAAGCTGCCGTCCGACACGTTCCTGTGGGCAGCGGTCGGTTCCATGGGTCTGTCGCTGGCTTTGGAACTGATGGGAGAAGAGAAGAAGGCTAACTTTGTCGGCCATTGGGCGCCGACTCTCTTGATCTTCGGCTTGTACAACAAGCTGGTGAAGCTGCAAGGCTCGGACGGCGTTTAAGCCGCCGACAACCGTCGCTAGAAACCACAAAGAGCCGGAGGCGCCGGGAGACCCCGCGCCCTCCGGCTCTCTGCGTTTACCGGCAGGTGGACACGTTCCGAGCCGCCGTCGTCCCCACCGAATTGCTCAGCGTTACAGACTTAGGCTCCAGTGTGCCCGGTCCTGCGAGGGTTAACGGAACCGAGAGGGTAAACGCCCCTCCGTTGCGCACCGCCTCGTCCGACTGGAAGTACTCCATTGCCGATCCCGAAACATCCACCGATGCAGTGCGATCCTGCGCTCCGGCCGTGTACGTAAACTCGGCGCGGTCCAGAGAGCGAGTTGTGGTGTATCCCGTGATGCGGAGTTCCGCGCCGGACGACGATGTGCCCAGGCACGCATCCGTCATCACCGGAAGGCTGCGCGCCACCCGGAACTGCCGCGGCGCGGGGGCCGTGAGGATGTTCACGCCGGACACCTTCAGGTTCATGGCACGCACTGTGATCAGCGCGGCTACCGTCCCGGTCGATACTACGGGCGCGCTGATGCGCGTCGTGTTCGCCGGAATCGTGAACGCCATGGTCTGCAGACCGTTTGCGAAACGAACCCGAGGATCCGGGCGATCGATCGTCGGCTCGAACGATCCGGTATCGGCTTCGCTGGTGATGACGAACTCGCCTTGGATCGGCAGCGCGTACGGACGGTCGAGTTCCAGTGACACGACAGGGCCGTTCGACGCGGCCGGCATCGTCGCGGCGAAAGCGCCTAAGCGAAGCGACGGCATCTCGGGAACCGAGGTGCGGATGCTGCAGGCCAACGGAACCGAATAGCCTTTGGCGTCCATGGCCTCGATCTCGAACTCGGACTGGCGCGCCGCCAGAGGAGTTCCGCGAAGCACGCCGTCGGAGCTAAGCTCCAGCCCCGGCGGCAGCGTGCCGTCGACACGATATCGATACGGAGCGACGCCACCCGTGGCTTCGAATCGTTGAGAATAAGCGATGCCAACATGCGCGGTTGGCAGCGGGCAGTTGCCGTGGATTGTAAGCGGCGAGGGATTCACCGGCAGCGAGCACGGTTGTGTGGCAGCGCGTCCTTGGGAGTCCACCACGCGCACCGTCAGCATACCTGTGCCGGCTTCACGCGGGCGTCCTGAAAGCAGACCATTGGTGTTCAACGTCAACCCTGCCGGTAAGCCGCTGACGGCGGTGTACAGGTACGTGCCGCTGCCGCCCGAACTGCGCAGCGACTGCTGATAATCGACACCGACCGATGCAGCCGGCAGTGGACAACTCGTGATGTTGAAGTCGGACGGCATCACGACCATGTTGCAGCCGGACGCGGCGGAGTTTCCGGTGGAGTCAGTGACCAGGAAGCGCATGCCGACCAGTCCCGAGCCTCCGGGATTACCGCTGACCACGCCATCGCCGCTGAGCGAAAGTCCAAAAGGCATACCGCCGATTGACGACCAGCTATACGGCCCCGAGCCGCCGGATGCTTCGAGGCGGAAAGTGTAGGGTCGGCCGGTGGTCGCGGTCGGTAGAGGACAAGCTGTGCTGATTCGAATCGAGGGCTGGCTCACCTGTAAGGTGCAGGTTTGCTCGCTGACATTGCCCCGCGCGTCTCGGACGCGGACCTGGAAGACACCGGCCGTTGAGGACGCCGCGCCGCTGACAAGGCCATCCGGGCTCAAAGACAACCCTGGAGGCATCGAACCGAGCGCTGTCCACACGTACGGAGCGGCGCCGCCCGCGACTGTCAGGGCCTGCGAGTACGGAACACCCACAGTCGTGGGTGGGAGCGAGCAACCCGAGGTGAGCTGCAGCGGTTCGGCGTTGATCGTGATGGAGCAGGAACGGAGCGCAGGCTCGGCATTGTCGCCGGGATTGCTGGTGGCGCGGAGCGTCACTACCGTGGTGCCTGCAACCCTCGGAACACCTTGGATACTTCCCGAAGGAAGCAACGAAAGACCTACTGGGAGTGAGGCGGAGCCTTCGGCGAGGGACCACGTGTACGGGGCCCGCCCGCCGGTCGCCTGCACCGAGCGCGAATAGTTCTGACCGACGGTTCCGCTCGGTAGCGGACACGCCGAAGTGATTGTGACCGTCGGCGGACGGACCGTCAAGGCGCAACGCTTGGAGACGGTCTGCTCGCCGTCTTCCGTCGTGGCAACCACGCGGAGTGTGAACTCCGAAGTTCCCACCGCGCTGGGTGTGCCGGTCATGCGGCCGTTGGTGCTTAGCGATATCCCGGAGGGCAGGGCACTGCCGGGGTCCGCGACCATCTCCCATCTATAGGCGTTGGCTCCCACGGCATTCAGCGTCTGCGTGTAAGGAGTGCCGACGAATGCGGCCGGCAGCGGACAGCCTGTGCTGATGGACAGCGGAGGCAGCACCACGCCGTTCCGGGCTCGAAAGATGTACCGGCCCGGAACCGTGGAGGCCAGGCGGTTGCGATTGAGCGCTCGGCGGCCGCCGTCAAGTAGCGCGCCGGGGAGCAGCGAGCCCTCTAGTTCGAACGAGGTGCCTTCGTCACCCGATCCATTGGACCAGCCGACAGACGCGGGCACGCCGCCGAAGCCGTTCGTGCCGCCGCTGGCATCGCCCGTTTCCCAGGCAATGCGGCGGTAATTGAATTCGATATCGAAGTTGCCCGCGCCAGTTTCCGATCTGTCGATGACGATTAATTGGAAGGCGTTCGTCTTGTCGGCATGGATTGCGT
Organism: Bryobacteraceae bacterium; assembly: GCA_035634155.1. Lineage (GTDB taxonomy): Bacteria > Acidobacteriota > Terriglobia > Bryobacterales > Bryobacteraceae > DASQDN01. Next base: position 5,922 of record DASQDN010000065.1, read on the forward strand.
AATAGCCGACGTCAATGTAATTCACCCCGAAGGCGCGACGCCCGTCGATGGTGTCAGTGCCATAAGTGACCAACCTGGAGCCCGCTCCGCGCGTGTCCACGTCGGCGAAGAAGGCGGCGATGATTTCTCGGCGAGTGCCTGTCAAGCCGAACGGCGTGTAGGTGGCGAGCGCCGCGTCGAAAGTGATGTTGCCGTTGTTGTTCACGAACGCATGGGTGCGAGTGCGTCCGAAGAAATTCAGCTCGAAGCCGAGGGCGACGAGCCCGGTGGATCCGTCGTCATTGGCCGCGAGCGAATTCTTCGAGAACCCGGCATTCGTGCGGATGGCTTGCGCATGGAGGGTAGCGGCAAGCAGCAGGGTGGCGGCTAAAAAGCGCTTCACTGGCGTCTTCCTTCGCTGGGGATGTATAGGATGCGCGGTTCCGCTTCGCTGCCGTCATACACGGCAAGCGACGGCGCCTGCAAGTCGGTCAAGCGGAAGATGTTGGTGCCGGCGAGCGGCTCCAGCGAAGTCCCGTCGCATTCGCAAGGAACGCTGGCGCTGGATTCGCCGATCACCTCGACTGCGCCTTTTCCCGCAACGAGTACGGCTTCCTGCGAGAAGGCTACGGCTCCGGGACCTGATACCGTCAACGGTCGCGGCTCTACGGTCGATCGAAGCAACTGAGTCGGCGTCACTGCGGCCCAGTCTGAAGAGCCGGCGCGGTATGCGGCGGCGCTCACAGGCTCGGTGTGAAGCGCTCGGATACCATTCGCGTCAACAGCGAGAAGACCTGTATCGCTCCAAACGAGCGCCGATGCGCCTCCGTCAGCAAGCGCGATTCCGGCCGCAGCCTCCGCGGTCTGGCTGAACGAGAGGGTTGGGGACGCAGGCAATCCCGTCCAAACCTGCAGCACTCCGGCGCGGCTCCAAAGAGCCGCGGAAGTCCCATCTGAACTCCAGGCGCCGAGCGCTGCGTCCTG
>DASQDN010000066.1:0-6630 GCA_035634155.1 Bryobacteraceae bacterium
CGAATACTGGGTCGCTGAAGATAATGGAGGCATCATTGCAGCTATCGGCCTGGAACTGGGTGACGTAACGGCGGCCCTGCTACGCTCGGCCATCGTAGAGCCGAGCCATCGCAACCTCGGGCTCGGCAGAATACTCACCGAAGAAGCTCTCGATTGGGCGCAGTTGGAAGGATTCACAGCCGTTTACTGCTTCAGCACGGATGCAGGCAGCTACTGGACGGCCCGCGGGTTCGTGCCTTGCACTGTAGAAGAAGTTCTGCGCGCCATCCCAAACGCGCCGCAAGTCCGGCTGTTTGATCGACTCGGTTGGCTGCCGACCGAAGTAGCCTATGCACGAACACTGACACCGCGCCTTGCGACCTACGGTACCCTTTCGCCGGGACGTGTACACCACCACGAGCTCGCCGGGCTCAACGGCGCCTGGCGACCAGGCATGGTGCGAGGTCACCTCGTCGGTGTATCAACAGAGGGCTTCCCTGCGCTGATGCTGGACCCCTTCGGACCCGTGGTCGAAGTGCACCTCTTCGAATCCCCGGACCTGCCCGCGCATTGGAAACGTCTCGATGAGTTCGAAGGACCAGAATATCGCCGCGTACTCACCAACGTGAGCACGTCAGACGGCAGCCCGGTGAAGGCTTGCATTTATGTGTGTGCCGGCATCAACCCACAAAAAAGTTCTTAGCCATAAACAACACGTTCGCGGGACGCTCCGCCAGTCGCCGCATGAAGTAGGGATACCACGCTTCGCCATACGGAACATACAGCCGCACGCGATAACCTTGCTTAGCTAAGCGCTGCTGAAGGTCACGACGAACTCCATAGAGCATCTGAAATTCAAACGCATCGGACCGCACTTTGCGCTCGCGGACGCAGGCGAGCGCCGCCTCTACCATCGCATCATCGTGAGTCGCGATTGCCGGATACGTACCACGCTCGAACAACAACCGCGTGAGCTTGACGAAGTTCTTATCCACATCGGACTTATTGGGAAATGCAACTTCCGGAGGTTCCTTGTACGCCCCCTTGCAAAGCCGGACTGGAACACCGCGATCGCACAAGGCATGAATATCGGCCTCGCTACGGTAGAGGTAGGCTTGAATCACGGCCCGAACTCCGCCCGAATGCCGCTCATGCATCTCATGCACGATCTTCAGATTGCGATCCGTGTACGACGCGTCCTCCATATCAAGCTCCACGCGCGTTCCCGTGTCGCATGCCAGTCGGACCAGAGCATCGGTATTTGCGCGGCAAGCCTCTTCGGAAATGTCCAGTCCCAGGGCCGTCACCTTCATCGATACCGTTGCTTTCAGGGTATGTACGGTCCGAATTGCGCGAAGATAAGCATCTCGAGCCGCCGCGGCTTCTTGCAACTTCTGAACATTCTCGCCGAGGTAATCGAGCGAGGCCAGCATTCCCGATCGCTGTAACTCGGATGCGAGCCGCACCGCATCCTCGAGTCGCAGCCCGGCAATGAAACGCGTCGTTAAAGGCTGCGCAAAGCGCGAGTGCTCCATCCAACCACGAAGGCTCTTGTGACGAGACAGATAAAGAAACGCGCTGCGCAGCGTTGGGATGTGCGCGCTCACAGTTGGAACGTATCTCCCCGCGATGGGATCACCACCGGAATCCCGTACAGTGATTCAATTGCCTTCGCCAGCGCCTGCTGCCCCACGGGTTCACCGTGCACCAGGAATACCTTCTTCAGCCGCCTCGCTGCCGGCTTCATCCAGGCGAGCAACTCCTGCTGGTCGGCGTGACCGCTCAACTCGTTGAGCTTCACCACTTCCGCTCGCAACCGAACTGGGTCGCCGAAGATCGGCACTTCACGCTGTTTCTCCACGATCTTGCGTCCGAGGGTATGCTCGGCTTGAAACCCCGTAATCAGGACCGTGTTTCGCGGATTTTCGATGTTATTCCGCAAGTGATGCAAGATACGACCGGCCTCGCACATTCCTGACGCGGCGATCACGATAAAGGGCCCGCGCAGATCATTCAGCGCCTTGGACTGAGCGACGTCTTGAATATAGGTCAAGCGAGGAAATGAAAACGGGTCTTCGCCGCGGCTGGAAAACTGATTCGTCTCGGCGTCGCGAGCCTCATGGTGCGCTCGAAATACGGAAGTAGTCTTCATCGCCAGCGGGCTGTCCACGAAGATCGGGATCAACGGGATGCGCCCGGCGCGCACGAGTTGATGGAGCAGTAAAACCAACTGCTGGGTGCGCCCAAGCGCGAAAGCAGGCACGATCACCTTTCCTCCACGCTCGCTGGTGCGCACGATCGCGCTCGCCAGCTTTTCGGCGACGTGCTCTAAATCCTGGTGCAACCGGCCGCCGTATGTACTCTCCAGAATCAGACAATCCGCTTCCGGACACGGCTCGGGATCGGGAATAATCGGCAGGTTATGGCGTCCGACATCGCCCGAAAAGCACAGCCGCAAACCTTCGGACTCCAGCAGCATGGAGGTCGATCCCAGCAAATGCCCCGCATCGAAGGTCTCGTACGACAGGGCCTTGCCCACTTCAGTAGGCGAGTGCAGCAGCACCCTTTGGAATAGCGGGAGCACGCGAGCCGCATCATCGGCGTTGTACAAGGGTTCGACCGCTTGGCCGTTGTCGTCATTGCCGAGCAAAGCTTTCCTTCGCCAGGATCGCTTGTTGATGAAGATCGCGTCCTTCTCCTGTATAAATCCGGAGTCCTGCAACAACGGATCGCACAGATCGGCCGTCGCCGGCGAAGTATAAATCGGTCCGTCGTACCCGCATTTCACCAGGTAAGGCAGATTCCCGGAGTGGTCGATATGGGCGTGAGACAGCATCACCGCCTCAACGTTATTAACTGGAAAAGGGAACTTGGAGTTGATCTCTCGGGCCTGCTGGCGCCGGCCTTGATAGGTGCCGCAATCGAGAAGGAATCGCTGACCGCCCGCTGCAACTTCGTGCATGGAGCCGGTCACGGTCTGGGCGGCGCCCCAAAAGGTGATTTTCACACTTCAAGCATGGCACAGGGCGCGACCGGAGTCGCTCACCCTGTGCCCTGCAGGGAGGAACTTAACGCCCGCCGCCGCTGCCGCCGCGAGACCCGCCGCCGCCGGAATCACCGCCACGGCTACCGCCGCCACTGCTGCTGCTCGGCGCAGATGAGGTCGCCGGAGCTTGATAACCGCCCGACCCGCCAGAGGACATCCCAGCGCCCGAGTACGAGCGGCCTGACATATCCTGCATGCCCCGTGAGGAAGTACTCATTGCCCCGAAGCCGTCGTTCCGCGAAACAGCCGGCAAAGGCACGGACGGAGGCTGGATTTCGCGAGGCGAGTAGTAGTTGTAGTCCCAATAGTTGCGGTAACGTCCATTGAAGGGAATATAAGTGAACATCCCTAACATGGAGTTGTAGTACCAGCCGCTGTTCGACCAGCCAATGCTGCGTTCTCTCATGTAATTTGCCGAGGACATGTTGGCTGCCGCCAGATAACCCGACCGCCGGCCGGCCCATCGCATAAACGAATCGGTGTCGTCCTTGGCGAACTTCTCCACCGACGGAACGCTCGCAAGCAGCAGTTGCCTGCCTTCCTTTACAGTCACAGGCCCGGATTTAGCGATGACGATCGCTTCCCCGTCATACACACGAACCAGGGACGGCGAACCGGCTTCGAGGCGGAACACCCCGGCCTTCCGGATTTCCACCACGGTGCCGGCCACCACCATTTGGATGGGGCTGTCCTTGCTCACTTCACTCGCTTCCAGAATCGCTGAGCCGGACACGATCTCTACCCGTGTGTCCGTTAACTTGTTGGACAACAACTGGATGTCGGAATTCTCCGCCACGCGCAGAAATACTCCCGGCGTCAGGAGGACTTCCGCCCGACCGGCCTTCGTGGTCAGGTGCTGCCCTTCCTTCATCTCGGGATATTCGGCCGGCTTCGGATTGATCGCTTCACCCAGAAAAACCTGCCCCTCGGTGTAGTGCACCAATCCGGACCGTGCCGAGATCACATGCTGGCCTCTGACCGACCCGGCGATCAGGCCGCCCACCAGTAAAACGCCGACGAGATTCCTGGAATTCAAGGGACCCTCCTCCCTAATACTGCGCCACTTCAGACGTACAGGTCAAGAGAACAGTTCCCGGAACTTTGTTGCGCAGAAATTCTAAAGTTTTTGGTAGATGTCCGATAAGCACTATGTGTTGGACAAACGACTTTATCCGAGGTACGAATGCGAGCGCGACGTGGACGTCGCCTATTTCAAGGATGGGGTTCGCTGCACCGTGCATAAAGCGGTGGCTTGCGATGTTTCTGCACGCGGCATCAAGCTTCGGTTGCCGGAACCGGCGCCCAATTGTGACCGGATTCTGGTTCGGACGGGATCTTTAGTGATTCCGTATGTGATTCGATCCCGCTCAGAAGACGAGGGAGTACATTATGCCGGAGCTGAGACACTGGCGCCTCCCCCTCGCAACTCATTCTCTTCTTAGGCGTGCCACTTCCAGAAATAGAACAGGAGTGGTGTCTTTCCGGTGTTTACTATGCTATGCAGCTTGTTCGCTGCGCAGTACATCATCACACCCGGACCCACCTTGATCGACTTACCGTCCACGGTCATCTCGCCTGTTCCTTCGGTCACCAACATGAACTCCTCTTCGGCGTGCTTGTGAGGAGGGTGCGGTGTCATGCCTGCTTTCAGGCGTAGACTGCCCGCCGTCATGGTTTTTACCTGGTCCGTCGCGCCGTCATAATAGATCCGCAGATCCCCAAACGGCTCCTTGGTCAGCTTGGCCGATTTTTCGTCGATCGTCCCGTCCGGCAGTTTGGCGCCAAACGCCGCAGGCATGGCGAAAGCCATGCTGCCCATCAATAAGTGCCTTCTTTTCATATCGCCTTCCGATTTTCCAATTGCGCGAGCACTTTCATCAACACGCTTCCAACCACCTGGAAGCTGCTGGCCGATAACTTATCGACCGTATCCTGCTCAGTATGCCACCATGAGTTCCCCGGACCGTAGGAAAAGTCGATCAGATCGACCGCCGCTATGCCCGCTTGCAGAAACGGGATATGGTCATCCTCGATCGCCATCTCCTCCGCCGCTGAGAAGTGCCGCCCGTGACCGAGTTCTCTTGCCGTCTCCCACACCAGCTCCCTGAGCCATGACGTAGAATTCGCCTCGTTCACCAGACCGAGGTCTCCGTCGCCGATCATATCTACATTGATAAGCGCCCGGATGCGCGCCGCCGTACCATTCCGCACCCAAAGGTCCGCCAGGTACCGACTGCCGTATAGGCTGTCCTGCTCGGTCCAGTTCCTTACCGCCTCCTCGCCATCCAGCCAGACCAGCAGAACATCGGTCCGTCTTGGACGGCCGCACAGCACACGGGCCATTTCCATGAGGAATCCCGTCGACGAACCTCCGTCGTTGGCGCCGATGAAGTTGTGGCCTTCCACTGGCTTCGTATCGTAGTGGCCCGAGAGCGCAACGGTGCCCTCGCTCGTACGGCCCACCACGCGAGCGATGATGTTTTTCAGCCGCCTGGGTCCTGCGGGTGTCTCAGCCGTGAAGCTTTGTTCTTCCACAGCGCACCCGTAACCGCGGACGGCGCGCACGATGATAGCCTCCATTCGCCTGTGCGATTCCGTATCGACCGGCCGAGCACCCAGCGCGCTCACCTTTCGAGTGGCGTCCAATGCCGAAGCGCCGGAGAACTGGGACACTGGCGCATGCTGCGCCACCGCTACCCCAGCGAACGCAATCCAGACGAGCGCGCGCGCCGCACACGACGACGCCATCACTGAACGTTGTGCTTCTTGAACCAGATCAGCATCCGCTGCCAGGCGCTCTTGGCGTCCACCTCACGGTAGCTGTCCCGATAGTCGGCGTGGAATCCATGCCCCGCGTCCGGATACACCTGAATCATGGATTTCGGTCCGCCCGCTTTGAGAGCCGCCTGCATCTTTTCAACGGACTCCATCGGGATGCCTTGGTCTTTCCCCCCATAAATTCCGAGCACCGGAGCCTTCAATTTGTCCGCCACATCAATCGGATTGGTGGGGGACATCTCATTGGCCGGAGTAATCAAGCGGCCGTACCACGCCACACCCGCTTTCAAACGATCGCTGTGCGCAGCGTACATCCATACAGTCCGGCCGCCCCAGCAAAAGCCGGTCGCCGCGAGTTTCTCCGCGTTTCCGCTGTTCTTCGCCGCCCAGTCCGCAGTCGCATCCAGGTCGGACATCACCTGCGAATCTGGCACTTTCGACACCACCTCGCGAATGATCTCCTGAATATCCGTCTTCTGCGATACGTCGCCCTGGCGCGCGTAAAGTTCGGGAGCAACGGCCATATATCCGCCCTTCGCCAAGCGGCGGCAGACGTCTTTGATGTGCTCGTGCACGCCGAAGATCTCCTGGATCACAATGACGGTGGGAAAGTTCGACCCTTTGGCGGGCATGGCGCGATAGCCCGGTATTTCGCCATCAGCCGTCGGAATCTTCACCTCGCCGGCCGTAATCCCTTTCGTATCTGTAGTAATCGTGGCCGCGGTAATCGGTTGCACAGCGAGCGCAAAGCCCGCTGCTAACTTGGTAACCAGGAAATCTCTGCGGTCCAGTTCGCTGCCCTCCGCGGCTTTCGTAGTGCTCATGGG
>DASQDN010000067.1:0-16810 GCA_035634155.1 Bryobacteraceae bacterium
GCCGGTCACGCCGCCAGATTCCTGTCCGCCTCGCCTGCCGGCGCCAGCGCGTCTGCCCACCACACAAGCTGATCGATCATGCCGTTCGCCGAACGAGCCCGCCTGTCGGCCTCGACGGGAACCCCATCTGCAAACTGCGCCCACACGTTGGAAAACGCAACGTTGTTACGAATCGTAAGCGCCTGCAGTTCCGCAAACACTTGCCGCAGTTGCTCCACCGCCAGCATGCCGCCGGACACACCGCCGTAGGAAACAAACCCTACCGGTTTCCGCCGCCATTCTTCCCTCAGCCAATCGATAGCGTTCTTCAACGGAGCCGGAAAGCTATGGTTATACTCCGGCGTCACAATCACAACAGCGTCCGCCTCCGCCACCCGCCGAGCATACGCCGCAACCTCCGCGGGGCGCTCATCACTAAGATCGTAAGGAAGCCGCGCCTCCGCCAGATCAATCACATCGACGGCCACATCCTCGCGCCGCCCCGCCACGCCCGTAAACCACTGCGCAATCGTTGACCCCAGCCGCCCCTTCCGTGTACTGCCGATAATCACAGCCAATCGAAACCGTTTCATGCTTCGATCCTAATTGTTCAAGTGCACTTTAAGTCAAGAGCTTTCTTTCAGCGAGGTAGCATCCGGGCTGTCGCTACAATGGAACTTATCCATTCCAACTAGGAGAGTTCATGGCTACCAAGCGCATAGGTATCCTGACCGGCGGCGGGGACGTCCCAGGTCTGAATGCGGTCATCAAAAACGTCGTCTATCGAGCCAGTGACAACGGCATCGAAGTCGTCGGCATCCGCAGAGGATGGGAGGGTCTTACTCATGTCAACTTAGAAGACCCCGCAAGCACAGGCCGGTATGTGATGCCCCTGAACCGGGAAAACACCCGCACGGTCGATCGCACCGGCGGCACCTTCCTGCATTCCAGCCGCACGAATCCTTCCAAGATGAAGAAGGTGCCCGAGTTCCTCGAAGGGGCCTCCTTCCCCAAATCCGAGTTCACCAAAAAGGGCGTCACGTCGACTGTCTACGACATGAGCCCGCAGGTACTGAAGAACCTCGAAAAGCTCGGCCTCGATTACCTCATCGCGATCGGCGGCGACGATACCCTCAGCTACGCCGCCACGCTCGACAAACTCGGATACAAGATCGTCGCCGTCCCCAAAACCATGGACAACGACGTCCGCAACACCGAATACTGCATCGGCTTCTCCACAGCCATCAGCCGCGCCACTGACGCCATCAATCGCCAGCGCACCACGGTCGGCTCCCACGAGCGCATCGGTGTCTTCCGCGTCTTCGGCCGCGATGCGGGCTACACCTCGCTTTACACCGCATATGTCACGTCCATGCGCTGCGCCATCCCGGAATACAAATTCAACCTGGAGAAGATGATTAACCTCCTGGTAGAAGATAAGAAGAATAATCCCAGCCATTATTCCCTGGTCGTAATGTCGGAGGGCGCGGAATGGGAAGGCTTCACCCTCCAGGAATACGGCGAGCCCGACGCTTTCGGCCACCGCAAGAAGATGAGCGTCGCCGAGTCCTTCAGCGAAGAGATCAAGAAGCACAGCAAGGAAGAAACCGTCGTGAGCGACCTCACCTATGACCTGCGCGGCGGAGACCCCGACTTCGTAGACAAACTCATCGCCGGCACCTTCGGTACCATGGCTTTCGACGCCATCCTCAAGGGCAAGAGCGGTCTCATGGCGGCGATTCAAAACGGCTGCTACACCATGGCCCAGATCCCCGATCCCAAGCTCGGACCTCGCAGCGTCGATGTAGCGACGATGTACAACACCGAGCGCTACCGCCCCGACTACAGCAACAAGGAAGGCCTGCCCGTCTTCCTGACAAAGGCGTAAACCTGTCCCTCTGGTCCAAATGGCGGCGCGGACGCAAACCCGCGCCGCCTGCTGCATCTCTCGACGAAATCCGCCGCAGCTTCAATCAGGCCGCGGCGGACGAGGAGCATTTTCCCTCCACCATCGACCCGCGTATCTTCCACGTCCAACTCATCCTGCGCTTTTTCGGCGACCTGACCGACGCCCGAGTCCTCGACGTCGGCTCCGGTAAAGGCCGCTTCGCGCGAGTGCTGAAGGACAACCACCCGCAAGCCCGCATCGCTGCCTTCGACCTGGCTGAAGCCATGCTCCGCTGCGTTCCCGCGGGCATCGCCCCCTGCTGCGGCTCCATGACCGCGCTTCCCTTCCCCAACGACGCCTTCGATGCCGCCTACGCGACCGAATCCCTCGAACACGCGGTCGACATCGAAACCGCGGTAGCCGAAATGTGCCGCATCGTCCGACCCGGCGGCCGCATCGTCATCATCGACAAGAACGCCGAACACTGGGGACGCCTCGAAACACCGGCCTGGGAAAAATGGTTCAAGCGCTCCGAACTCGAGAAACTCCTCCGCCGCCACTGCCGCGAAGTCTCCAGCGACTTCATCTCCTACTGGGAGGATGTGCCCCCGGATGGACTCTTTCTCGCGTGGAAGGCGATCCGCTAGTTATCCTGTAAGGAAGCATGGAAACACGTAACGGGGCCGTCAGCGAAGTTGTCGAAGCGCAGGGCCATCTCATCGATAGCCACATCATGGAGCGCATCTTCGACACCGTCGTCGAGTTCCAAGGCAAGTTCGAAGTCGAAGTCTTTCAAATTGGGCGTACCAATGGTGACCCGTCCCACCTGCGACTGAAAGTGGAAGCGCCATCGCGCAAACAGATGGAGCAGATGCTGGAATCGCTGGTCAGTCTCGGCTGCAGCCCGGTTGACAGCGGCGACGCCGACCTCCGCACGATCGAGCGGGACAAGTGCGCGCCCGAAGACTTCTACTCCACCACCAATCACCGCACCTATGTGCGCGTCAACGGCAACTTGATTGAAGTACAGGACCAGCGCATGGACGCCCTAGTGGTCGTGCGCGACGGACAGGCATGGTGCCGCAAGCTCCGCGACATCAAAGCCGGGGATCAGGTAGTTGTCGGCATGCGCGGCATTCGCGTCGTTCCCGAATCGAAAGAGCGCGACCGCCTGGCCTTCTCCTTCATGAGCAACGGCATCTCTTCCGAGCGCCAGGTCGAAACAGCCGTCCAACAAACCGCCGCTCTCATTCGCACCGCGCGCGAAGCCGGCCAAAAGGTCATCGTCGTCGCCGGACCCGTAGTCGTCCACACCGGCGGCAACGTTCCTCTCGCCAAGCTCATTCGAGCCGGCTACGTGCAAGCTCTCCTCAGCGGCAACGCCGTCGGGGTACACGACATAGAAGCCGCCATCTGCGGCACATCGCTAGGCGTTCGCCTTGCCGACGGCCGACAGGAAGAACACGGCCATCGCAATCACATGCGAGCCATCAACGCCAGCAATCATTGCGGCGACATCAAAGGCGCGGTCGAGTGCGGCCGCCTCACCAGCGGCATCATGTACGAATGCGTGCGCAACAGCGTGCCCTACGTGCTCGCGGGCAGTCTTCGCGATGATGGCCCTCTGCCTGACACCATCACAGACATGAACGTCGCCCAAGATCTCTGCGCGCAACACCTCAAAGGCGCGGGCGTCGTTCTCTGCCTCGGCTCCATGCTGCACTCGATTGCGATCGGCAACATGTCGCCAAGCTGGGTGAAGCTCGTCTGCGTCGACATTAACCCCGCCGTCGCCACCAAGGTCAGCGACCGCGGTACCGGCCAAGCGATCGGCGTCGTCACCGACGTCGGCCTCTTCCTGGAACATCTCTGTCGAGCCCTCGTGCCCGCGACAGAAGAGGCAACCGCATGAAGCGCGAATACACAGATGAGCAAGCGATTGCCGGCATCGAAGCGCCGCTGCCCGCAATCGAGACCTGGCCCAACACGTACCCCGGCTATGAGATCGAGATCGTGCTCCCCGAGTTCACCTCTGTGTGCCCAAAGACGGGCCTCCCCGACTTCGGCAAGCTCACGCTGCGCTACGTGCCCGACCAGACCTGCCTCGAACTAAAGTCGCTCAAGATGTACACGCTCGAGTACCGTAACCTCGGCATCTTCTATGAGAACGTGATCAACCGGTTCCTGCGCGACGTCGTGAACGCCTGCAATCCAATGAAGGCGACGCTGGTGGGCGAGTTCACTCCGCGCGGGGGCATCCAGTCCAAGATCACGGCCAGTTGGAGCAGAGAACGTGGCTACGGCGTCTGACAACCGAGCCGCCGAACTCGAATCGATGATCCGCGAGATCCGGGAACGGGTCCGCGCCCGCTATCCGCAAGGCGATGGGCCGGGCCTCGGCTTCCCGCTGCCTGATTTGATGCCGCTGCTGCACGCGCGCGACGCCGCCGAAGGCAAAGTCGCCGCTATAGGCTCCGTCAACCCACGTCCCAGCGGTCCGCTCAACGACACCATTCAGTTTTTCAAGCGCCAGATCGCCCGAGCCCTCGGCTGGTTCATCCGCGACCAGATCGACTTCAACCGGACCACAGTTAACGCGATCCAAGCCACGCTCGAAGCCCTGGCGGAGGTGAATCGCTCCATCACTTCGCTCGGCGAAATGCGCCGGGAATCCGAAGCGCTACGAGCCGAAGTCGCCGAACTCAAGGACATCCGAGCGCACTGGCTGCAATGGCGCGAAAGCTGGGAAAAGCGCCTTCATCGCAACGAAGCCCACTTCCTCCGCAGCATCGCGGAACTGAACGCCGCGAACGAGCAGAGACTGAACTTCGCCGACACAAACCATCGCGATCAGCTTCGTGCGCAGCACGCCGATTACCTCGCATCGCTGGATCGCACGACCAAAGAAATTCAACAGCGCCTTTGGGCCGACCTCGCGAACATCCGCGTCGAATACGAGCGGCTGATCCATTACGAGCTGCGCCTCATTCGCCAACAGCAGCGGACCACTCCTTCGACGGTCGAGCAGTCCGCCACTGCCCCAACCCAGGACTTCACGTCGTTCGACTACGTGAAGTTCGCCGACCGTTTCCGAGGCTCGGAAGACTACGTCCGTGAAGGTCAACGCTTCTACGTGCCCACCTTCAAGGACTGCACCGCCGTCCTCGATATCGGCTGCGGACGCGGAGAGTTCCTCGAAGTAATGCGCGAGTCGAACATCCCGGCGCGTGGCATCGACCTCGACAGTTCGTCGGTCGAGATGTGTCGCGCGAAAGGCCTGAACGCCGACGTCGCCGATCTCTTCGTGGAACTCGGCCAAAGCACCGGCACGCCCTTCGACGGCATCTTCGCCGGCCAGATCGTCGAGCATCTGCCGCCCGAGCAGTTGCCCCGTATGATCAAGCTGTGCGCCGAGCGACTCAAACCGGGCGGCGTTCTCGTCGTCGAAACGCCGAATCCCGAGTGCCTCGCGATCTTCGCTACGCACTTCTTCATCGATCCGACACATACGCGGCCGGTGCCGCCCGCTCTTCTGTCCTTCTATTACGAAGAGTTCGGACTCGGTACCATCGAAGTACATCGGCGCTTCCCCGCACGTGAGTCGATGCCGGAAGTGCAGTTACTCCCTGTGGACGTCCAGGAAAAGTTCTTCGGCGGCCTCGACTATGCTATCGTTGGCCGTAAGTTGTGAGGGGGCGCAAAGTGTTCATGGCTACGGAACGCCTCACGCCCAGAGGGGTTGTGTCCGGTGGGACTGTTACTGATTAATACGCAACCCCGGTTCACTTGGTTAGCTGCCGGTTGTAAAAACCTCTTTACTTAACCGAGACGTAAGCCACTTCGGACAAGGTCGTGTCGCCGAGCATGATCGCGATGGGCACTCGCGACGACACTCTCGTGTTTGAGGCCAGCCGCAGATTCACCTGAGTGACACCCGCCACCATGTCCGGCGATGAGCCCGCATAAAGCAGTTCGCCCGCAACGCCGCCCACCAGCACGCGCATCAAGGTCCGCAACCCCGAATAGTTCGCCCCTACGACCATCCCGTCCTCGTAAGCAGCGTCGTATGGTCCCGTGCCCGTTCCCCAGAAGGTAATCACGGACCCTCGCGCCGCCGGATTGGCCGGCGTATTCAGCGAGCCATCCTCGTTGAGGATCGCGCCGAACTCCGTGCTGCCCAGCCGGAAGATCCCCGGCTCCACGGCCTTCACGGGAAGTGACACCGGCGCAATCGAAGCGCCCGCATACTCCACGCGCACTTCAGCCGTCGAGGTAGCAGCCACCGAGAAGGGCACAACGGCGTTGATCTGGTCCTCGCGCACGAACAACAACGGAGCAGGCGTGCCGTTGAAGAGCACGCGCACTCCACCGACTGAGGTCGGCACTTTGCCATCTACCAACGACGCGATCACCCCTTGAGCAGGCCCCATGCCGCTGCCGAACAGCGTCACCACCATGCCGGGAGTAATGCCTGCGGTCCGATAAGACGCAGCACTCACCACGCACCCCAGCCGAGCCGCGGGAGCGAGGTTAAAAGCATATCGCCGAAGGTTGCTGGGCGGCACCGCCTCGAACGGAGACGTCGGTCGATTCAGCGTCACCACTTCCCCGCTGGCTAACGTGGTCGCCCACTCCTCGCCCGTCACATTCTCGTGCAGCAGCGTGGAAAGCCGAATCGCTCCATCCTGCCCCAGCCGCAAATAGAAGGGACTGGTGACAGCACCCGGCGACACACAGCGCTGATACGCTCCCGATGTGGTCGGGAAGTGTGTCGATTGCGTCACTCCCGTCGCGATGAGATTGCCGTCCGCGCCCACCTGCAGCTTACTGACTGTGGTCACACCATTGGCGCGAATCGGGCGAGTCCACGCAAGCGCCGTGTCTGTGAACTTCAAGACGAATCCGGTTCCCACCTCGCCAAGAGCTTCGCTCGTTCCGGGGAACGACGACGAGTAGGTCACGCCGCTGACGTATACATTGTTCGCCGCATCCACCACAACATCGGTCGCCTGATCGTTGCTCGTTCCACCCACAAAAGTCGAGTAGATCAAACCGCCGCCGGTACCCGTCACGCGTGTGACAAACACGTCGGCCCCGCCGGCGCGCGGCAACTGGAACGCATTCGTGGTCACCGGCCAGACATCGCTCGCGGTGCCTGTGATCACCGCATGCCCTGACGCATCCGACACGATCGCGGCCGGCGTTCCCACACCGATCATCGTCGACGTTCCCAAGCCGCCACCGCCGGTGATGCGAGTGACGAACGCCATTCCCGTGCCTCGCGTTGTGTTGAACGCATTCGTCGTCACCGGATAGTCACGCGCGTCAGACACGCCCGTCACATACGCATTCCCGCCCGGATCGGGAGCAATCCCGGTGACGCGCGTGGCGCCGTTGCTTCCGCCCAGATAGGTGGAGAAAGCGGCGCCTCGCAGACTGGTATGCACTTTCGCGACGAACCCTGTGCCCGTCGCGAACCGGTTTGTATTCTGAAACGCGCCTTCGCTTACCGGGAAGTTACGGCTCGTCGTGGTCCCACCTATATATAGGAAGCCTTGGGCATCCATGGCGACGGCCGTGGGCAGGTCGTCTCCCGTGCCGCCGAGAAACGTGCCCGCGATCGTTTCGCCATCCGACGCCCGGAACTTCAACACCACAACGTCATAGCAGGTGTACGGGCTGAACGTGCCGCAGGTTCCTCCCGCGAATCGGGGCTGAATGCCGCCCGCAGGCAGAACCAGTCGCGAGTTGTTGGTTCGTCCCACGGCAAGGATGTCGCCTGCCGGATCTGTGGCCAGGAACAGAAACTCCACTCCACCCACGCTCCGGTTGTATTGCAGAACCGGATCCTGCTGCGCTCCGAGCGGCAAAGCCAGAGCGATCAGCGCCACAAATGTTAAGAACCGCACCCAATCATCGTAGCAATCCAGCCTTGCTACCATACGACAAATGGCCAAAGAGAAGATCGAGCGGGACCTCGGATTCAACACGCGCGCACTGCATACGGGCTATGACCCTGACCCTTCGACCGGGGCACGCGCCGTGCCCATCTACCAATCCACCTCCTTCGTTTTCGAGAACTCCGACCATGCCGCCGCGCTGTTCGGACTGCAGCAGTTCGGCAACATCTATACGCGCATCATGAACCCGACCACGGACGTGCTGGAGAAGCGCGTCGCCTCCCTCGAGAACGGCATCGCCGCGCTCGCTACGGCTAGCGGGCAAAGCGCGCAACTCCTCGCCATCACCAGTGTGCTGGAAGCAGGCGATGAGATGGTCGCCGCCTCCACCCTGTACGGCGGCACCTATACGCAGTTCGACGTGAGCTTCCGCCGCATGGGCATCAAGGTTCACTTCGTCGAGCCCGACAATCCGGATAACTTCCGCAAGGCCATCACGTCGAAAACTAAGCTCATCTACGGCGAAACGATCAGCAACCCGCGGGGCAACGTGCTCGACATCGCGGCCGTGGCCGACATCGCCCATGCGGCCAACCTGCCGCTGATGATCGACAACACCTTTGCGACACCGTACCTGTGCCGCCCCATCGACCACGGCGCCGACATCGTGGTCCACTCGCTCACTAAGTTCATGGGCGGACATGGTACCAGCATCGGCGGCATCATTGTCGACAGCGGCAAGTTCCCCTGGGAAAAGGGATCGTTCCCGATGCTGAATGAGCCCGCGCCCGCGTACCACGGGATGAAGTTCCGTGAGACCTTCGGACCCATTGCATATATCATCAAGTGCCGCGTCGACGGCCTGCGCGACCTTGGGGCTTGCATCAGCCCCTTCAACTCGTTCCTCTTCCTGCAAGGCATCGAGACGCTCGGGATGCGCATGGACCGTCACGTTCACAACGCGCAATCCGCGGCCGAGTTCCTTTCCAAGCACCCGCAAGTTGACTGGGTTCGTCACCCCGGGCTTCCGTCGAGCCCGTATTACGCCCTCGCGCAGAAGTATCTGCCGAAGGGCGCCGGCGCCGTGTTCTCCTTCGGTTTGAAGGGCGGCTATGAAGCCGGCAAGCGCTTCATCGACAAGCTACAGATGTTCTCGCACCTGGCCAACGTCGGCGACGCGCGCAGCCTCGTCATCCATCCGGCATCCACCACGCACCAGCAACTTACGGCGGACCAGCAGCGCGCCGCTGGTGTCGAGCCGGAAATGGTCCGCATCTCGGTCGGTCTCGAGGATCTGGACGACATCCTCTGGGATCTCGATCAGGCGCTCACCTAACCCATCGGATCTAGGCACTTTCTGATCTTGACCGGACGCGTGTTCCGGCGCACACTCTTCCTATGAGAGGCAATCTGCGCCGCTACGAGCGCCATCCCACGGAAGGCGGAGCGCTGATCTCGTGGATTACCAGTTCCGGCGAGACCCGCTTTGCTCGGACGCAATGCATCGATGTTTCCGAACGCGGCTTACGGCTCGAATGCGCCGAGATGATCCCGATCCGCACCTATGTCGCAGTGCGGCCCGAGAGCGAATCTTTGAAGGTTCCAGGCCAGGGCTGCGTGCGCTACTGTACGTTGTTTCGAGGCAAGTACCACGTCGGCCTGGAGTTTATGGCTTAGCGGGACGCACCGGCGGACGGCGATACACAATCTCAAAGTCCGGCTTACCGCCGAATGTCATGCTGCTCGACTGCGAACTCGACGGCCCTGTTATAGGACCGCCCGGACGGTGATCGCTCGGGCTCGGATTGCCGGGAGCGTTGTTGGTCACCTTTGTCTCCTTGATAACGCGGCTTCCGCCCTTGGGGCGAGCATCGATGCGATCGATCTGATCCTTAGGGATGGACACCTGCTCGTTCTTGATCACCACAACCAGCCGCTCCTCAGTCGCCTCGTCCATTTGCGCCAGGATGGGCTGCGCTATGCCTCTCTTCTGGATGCGAAGTTCGGCCCCGCTCTTGAGTTCTAGAACTTTGGCCCACGGGTCGGCTTCCGCAGCGACCAGCGTGACAGCAGCGGCAAGGAGCACGATGAGTCTGCGATTCATGATCAACAGTTTACTCCTTCAGAGAGTTTCAAAGAGCACTCTCGCCTGCCCGACATAGATCTCATCGCCAGGCACGATGCGAAGCCCTCGCCCGCCTGCCGGAGGCACGTTCACCAAGCGGCCATTATGAATGACGCTGGTTCCATAAGCGCTGCCATCGTCGAAGAGCCGGAACTCGCCGCTGGCCTCATCGAACTCGATGTGGGCATGCGCGCGCGACACGGTGGAGTTTGGCTTGTCGGCCGATTCGCGAAAGACAACATCGTTCCGGCGCACAGGACGTCGGCGCTCATCGAGCACTTCGGCGAGCCGTCCGAGATGGATACGGCTGCGCGTCAATTCATAGGTTGGCTGTTCGGCATCGCCGTGCAACACGGTGAGTCGTACGGTCCGCCGGGCTGGAGCGGGCGGCGCGGCGGTGGCGTCAGGCTTCGCCGTTTCCCGCGTCGAGTAGTTGATGTGATAGCCCTTAGCTGCGATCTCGGCCGGCGCTTGTTCGAGCGCCTCAACGCGTACGCGCAGGTCCGCCGGAACTTCGATCTCCTCATCGTGCAAATGCTTGATGATTTCCTGCTGCAGTGCGTCGCCTTCGACGAAGACGATGTCGATGGCGGACCGGCGATCAGGCTCCGCGGCGGCGATGCGCACCACCAGGTCGTTGTATGGGAACCGGCGACGGGCGCGAGGCAGCAGTTGGGCTTTATCTTCGACCTCGTCAAGGATGGCGCGTTGGATCTCGACCAGTTCCCTGCCCTGCGCTTCGGCGTTCTCAGACGCGAACAGCTTGCGCAACTGCGAGTCGATGCGCTTTTCAATATCGCGAAACAGGCTCATTGGAACAACCCCAGTTCCCTTGCGGCAGTGACGATCTCGGCGGCGATGGGCGCGGCCGACGCGCCTCCGTATTGGCCGTTCTCTACGAGCACTGCAAAAGCGATGCGTCGACCGGCGCTATTGAATGGAGCATAGCCGATGAACCAGGCGTGCGATGCGCCCTTGGCGAGCTCGGCTGTACCTGTCTTGCCAGCGACGGGCGCGGCGGCATTGGCGGCCGCTCGGCCCGTACCATTCGTGACGACACCTCGCATATATTGGCCGAGAGTTTGCGCAAGGTTCGCGGGCAGGATGGGCTTGTCGGGTTCCACGCGCGGGTTGCTTTCATCCGTGATCCAGCGGCCGAAAGGCATGGTTCCGTTGTTGGCAATCGTAGCTGCGACGCGGGCAAGTTGGAAGGGGCTCGCGACTACTTGGCCTTGGCCGTATGCCGCCTGCGGAAGCGCGTCTTTCAGCTTCGCAGGAGTGTTGGGATTCGCTACCGCAATGCCGAATGCTTCAGCGGTCGCGTGCAATGCTTCCGGCCCGACTTTGTACGTCCCAAGTTGCGCGTAGTAGGCGTTGCACGAGACCACTGTGCCTTTGTTCATGTCTACCGAACCGTGCGGAGTCTTATCGGCGACGTCATCGCGAATGGGCCGGCCCCAACCGCGCACGGTGTTGCCGACGCGACCCTCGCCCAGGGGCTTGCACTCATACGTGAGCGAAGTGGATGTGGGGTCGGTGCGAAGAGCCGCGGTCGCAGTCACGATCTTGAACGTCGAGCCCGGAGGATACAAGCCGTATCGCGCACGGTCCAGCATTTCGTCGATCCCGTCGTCGGGCCCGAGCCGCGGCGGCATCTGCGCCGGCCATGGATAGCTGACCGATGCAAGCAGATCCCCGTTCTCCGCGTCCATCACCACCACCGCGCCCTTGGGTTTACGAAGGCGAAGCAGGTGCGTCTGGAGGATCTGCGCGGCTTTCATTTGCAGGCGCGAGTCGATGGAGGTTTGCACGTCGCGCTTGCGGTTCATTACCTTGAGCACGTCGGGATGCTGCGGCTCTTGACGATGTCGAAGCAGCGGCATCAGTTCCCGGAAGTCGCGGCGAATGGTGTAGGTCGGCTTTCCGGTTTGCGGATCCTGCACTTCGACCACGCGCGCGCGATCGTCGAAGCCTTGCAGGCGTACGGCGGAATCGCGTTCGATGTAGGAGCTGTTGCGAGCGCCCCAATTAGCGCGAGTGCGGATGTCGCCGAGCAGGTGCACCATCGGTCCGCCGAACGGATACTGGCGCGTGTCATCCTCACCGGTGGCGGCCAGCACCACACCGTTGCGATCGACGATCGTGCCGCGGGGGATGGAGCGCGCGATCTCAGTCAGACGAGGATTGTAGAGGAAGCGACGGAAGCCATCGCCCTGCATCGTCAACGTGCCGGCGCCGGTGGTGGCGTCCGCGCGAATGATCTGCAGCCATGAGGCCTTTGCGACCACGATGAATGCGAGGATGGCGAGCGCCTGGGCGAGACGTCTGACCGGCACCCGAAAGGGCTCGGTGTGATCGCCAGTTTCGCCATTGCGAGAGAGCGAAAGCAGCACGCCGAAGATAGCGAAGTTCGCGAGCATCGCAGTGCCGCCATAGCTGAGGAACGGGGTCACCACACCTGACAGCGGCGACAGGTCCAGCACGCCTCCGGAGATGAGAAGCGTGGAGAAGGCCGTCAACATGGTGAAACCGAGCGCGAGGAAGAAGGAGTAATCGTCCTTGGCACGCATCGCGATGCGCAGCCCGAGCCAGATTAGCGCCGCGTACAACAGGTAAACGGCAGTGAAGCCGACCCAGCCCCATTCTTCACCGAGCGCGGCGAGGATCAGGTCCGTATGGGCGGCGGGCATGATATCGGCGTCGCCGAGTCCGAGACCGGCGCCGAAGATGCCGCCGCTCGACATGGCCCAAAGGGCGTGCACTACCTGCTCGCCGCCACGCACGTGGTTGTCCCACGGAGAAAGCCACATGTCGACGCGCTGATAGACGGTTCGCGGATAGCGGATGAAGTAGCCGCCGAGAAAGCCCGCGAGCATCAGCGCCAGTCCCGAGAAGGCGAGCAAGGATCGGTTACGCGCGACCGCATACAGAGCAAGGAAGACGCAAAGGATCAGCAGCGCCGGGCCAAGATCCTTTTGCAGGAAGAAGAAGACAAGCAGCACTGCGACGGCCACGAGCACGGGAAGCAAGTATTCAAGCCGCGGGATGTCGACGTGGCGCGAGATCTTCGCCAGTTCGGGGCGGCGCTCCTTGAGCACGCGCAAAAACTCCCAGCGCTGCGCGAAGTACCCCGCGAAGAAAAGAACGATGAGGATCTTGATGAACTCGGCGGGCTGAAAGCCGAAGAGGTTCACTTTGGCGTCGCTTTGTCCGGGGCCTGTGCCGAAGGCGATGAGAGCCAGGGATAACAGCAGCGCTCCGATGAGCGGTACGAAGCTAAGCCGGCTGAAGACGCGGGGCACGTCGATGAGGCTGATGACGCCCAGAGCGACGGCAGCGATAACTACTGAGCTGCTGAAGTCGGCGAAGGCAAGCGTGTCGCGGAGGGGATCGCGCAGGCTGACCATTAGGCAGAGGCCGACTCCGGTGAGCATGTGCAGGATGGGCAGGATTGCCTGTTCGCCGTTGAAGCCTCGGATGCGCCACACGATGTGGAGCCCGTAGAAGACGGCGAAAAACGCGGCTGCCCATAGGAGGAAGCTGCGCTTGTAGTCGGCGAGCGTGCGGACTGCCAGGTTTCGCTTGAGCGAGGAGAGCTGGGATGCAGTAAAGAGCTTGAGTCGCGCGATGGCTCCGACATTGGGCAACCTGCCGTTGTTCTCCTGCGCCAGGTTGTAGATCTGGCGGGCCGCGTTCTGGCGCTCACGCGGCGAGGGCAGCATCTGCAGCAGAGGCGTGATCTGCTCGGCGCGCAGTTCGCTGTTCAGGACGAGCGGCTTCTGTGCGGCTACTTCGCCGGTCTTGGCAAGGTACGTCAACGCGAGTCCAGCAAGGGTGAGCAAGGACGCGACGAACAAGCCAACGAACTCAAACGTGCGGGAGTTACGCGGCCGGATAAGAGGCGTCGCCGTACGACGGTCGGCTGCGGTGCTTCGGGTTACCGCCATGGCCAGATACTATCCTTCACCGCGTCGCGACGGGCGGCGACCACGTCAAGATTGTCGAGCACACGGCGGAGTCCGGCGGCTGAACTTCCGTAGGGAATGAGATCGCGGTAGAGGTCCTCGGCGCGTTCCAGGTCCTTCTCCGCGCGCTCAAGTAGATCCTTTTCTTCCGGGAGTCCGGCGGCTTTGACCGCTTCGCGCATGAGGCGTTCGCCACGATCGCGGTATCCGTCGGCGAGTTGCGCGCGCTCGCGGCGGCCCATCTCATGGCCTCGTTTGTCGGCCTCCTTCAATGCTTCCTCGGCGCGATCGACATCATGCAGCGCGTAAACATACAGGCGCGCGAGGCCGAGATACGGATCGGGTGAGCGCGGCAGCAGTTCGGCGGACTGATCGAACTTCGTGCGCGCTTCCTGGAGCATCTTGGACGATCCGCGTGAGGTTCCCCGAATGCGAGAAAGGTGAGCGTCGCAGAGATACAGCTTGCCGCGAGTTGTTCTGTCGCCCGGATCGATTTGCAGGGCCTTGGAGAGTGCGCCATGGGCTTGCATCCACTCGGTCTCCGAGACGTTGGGCGCGTCCGAGCGCCGATACTCGTTGATCACCGAATCGGCGACGCCGGTCAGGCGCGAGTAGATCGCGTTGCGCGGCGGCGAGAGGACCCAAGGCACGAAGCTGGTCTTCTGCAGAGTTTCGTAGCGCTGCCACGCCTGGTCCATGTTGGTGAGACGCTCGGATTGGACCTCGTGCGCGAGCTGTGAGCCACTCCGCCAGACGGTGATCTCGTTGAACACAATCAGTCCTACGAGAATAAGGATCGCCAAGGTCCCGTAAAAGCGGATCTGCCGCTGTTTGGCAGTTAAAGGCGCCTTTGGCGGCTTAGGTTTGGGACGCCACGGCGTCGCCTGTGGAGGTACGGACCTCGGAATGACCGGGGTCGTTCGGCGGGTAGCGGCTTCGTCGTCGTGGTCGGCTGCGGGCGGCGGGACGTTGATGCGGCGCGTCGCTTCTTCGTCGTCGACCTCGGCCAAGACAGGCTGGTTTTGCAGGAAAGCGTTCAGGTCGGCGGCGAAGTCTTGGGCGGACGAATAACGGGCGGCAGGATCGACGTTGAGAGCTTTGGCGACTATGGCACGGAAGGGCGCCGGGAACTCGGGCGCAAGTGGGCGAACGGCGGCGTAGTTGCGGATCTGGGCTTCAAGGCGGCTGGAGTTGTCGTCGCGGAAGTAGGGCTTGCCAGTCACGATTTCGTAGAGCACGACGCCGACCGACCAGAGGTCGGACGCGATGTCGACCTCGCCGGTGTTCAAGCGTTCCGGCGAAGAATATTGCGAGCTGCCGAACTGATTGGTGGTGAATTTCCGCGTTAATGAAAGAGCTTTTGCGATCCCGAAGTCCAGGACTTTCACCTGGCCGTCAGGTGTGATGCGGATGTTCCGAGGCTTGATATCGCCGTGAACGATGCCCTTATATTGATGCCCTTCGATTTCAGCCGAGAAGCTATGGGCGTGGTGCAGGACGTCGAGGATGTCGCGGCCGATGCGCGCGGCAAACGGGACTCCGAGCGGCGACTTCGCCAGAAGCTCGGCCAGGTCCTGCCCTTCCACGTACTCCATCTCGATATAGAAGAACCTGTCGCGGTCGCCGTAACCGAGGATGCGGGTGACGCGCTCGTCCAGGCCGCAAAGCCGCGCCTGCAGGATCGCGCCGCGGCGCTCGGCCTCGACGATTTCGATGCGGTCGGGATCGGGTCCCTGGTCTATGAGCTTTAGCGCGACCTTCTGCTGCGTTTCCGAGTCAAGCGCAAGGTAAACGCGGCCCATGCCTCCGAGCGGGAGGAGTTTGACGATCTTGTATTTCCCAAACTCACGAGGATGCATGCTAGCGGTTGGGCGTCCTGGTTCTATCGGGCGGTCGCGGACGCGGGGGCGCGGCGGGCTTGCCGGGCAGGCTGATGAAGTTTTGCCTGAGGATGGTTTCCAGCCGGAGCTGGGGCGGCGCCCAGATTGGATCCCCCGCGTTGTTCCAGATCATGTTCCCAACAAGGACCGGCTGAGCCGCTCCGTGGATTTCGATACCCGATCGCTTGCCGCCTTCGCCGTTGCCGCTGACGGTGTTGTGAACGAAGCGCGGCTTGGCGGCATCGCGCACGATGATACCGGCTCCCGCGTTTGCGTATACAGCATTGGCGCGGAAGACGCCGGAGGATTCGCCGAGGACTTCGATGGCTGCGCTGGTGGCGTTCGTGATCTCGTTGTCTACGACTTCAAGGTTCGAGTCGTTGAGCTGGATACCGACCGCGAGGTTGTTCTGGTCTTCACCGGTGATGCGGAAGCCTTCAAAGCGGCCGCTGCGAATGTCGTTGGCTTGAACGGCGATGCCGGAGGCGCGGATGACGGCTTCGCGGGGCTGCTCGCTAACGAGGTTGACGCCGTCCTTGAGGATGATCTGTTCGTGATACTGGCCGGGGGCGACGACGATGGTGTCACCGGGGCGGGCGTTCTGAAGGGCCGCGCTGATGTCGGCGTTGATTCGCCAATGGCGCGGCTCGGGTACGACCCCGAATCCGAGTTTCTCGCCTTCCGGAGTCAGGCGCCAGTGGGGCTTGAGGCCGTAGATCGCGATCGCGCAGCCGAGGGCGATGCCGATGAGGAGGAAGAGGACGCGGTTGCCGAGCAGGTTCGTGGACGGGTCGCGGCGAAACTCGGGGAGTACTTTGCGAGTGCCGGAGGCGCGGCGGCGGACTGCTCCGGCGAAGCGGTCGCCCTCGATGAAGACGACCGTGATGTTGTCTTTGCCTCCGGCCTGGTTGGCGGCGTCGATCAGATTTTGTACGGTGCCTTGGGGATCGCCGGCATGCTGCTCAACGATCGACAGCATTTGGGTGGAGGTGATGAGGTCGCTGAGACCGTCGCTGCAAAGGAGGAGGGCGCCGGCGGAGGGGAAATCCACGGTGGAGATTTCGACAAATTCC
>DASQDN010000068.1:0-15675 GCA_035634155.1 Bryobacteraceae bacterium
ACTTCGAGCGCTCCCAGGTCCGGGGCCTGACCGGCAAAGCCGTCGTTGATGGTCGGCAACGGCGTGCCCGCATCGACAGCTCTTCCCTTTGGGTGCAGGCGAAAATCGAGATCCATTGCGTGATAAACATCGTAACGCCGCGCGGGATCTGGCGGCTTCATTTTGACAAAGATGTCGTAGTCGACCTCAATTCCATGGGACTCCTGGCCGGTTGCTTGACTGAAATCGGCGAGCGTTGCGTAGCTTCGCCAGTCGTTTTCCTGGGGCTCGTACGTGGCTGGTCCGGTGGTGGCTGGAGCCAGCAAGGTGTACTGATCAGAGACGCCGCGATTCGGCCGGTAGCCGTTGTAGTCGCTACTATACTGCGCTGTTGCGTTGGCCCACGTCATCACTCCGCGGTTCGGTGTATCGCGGCCCAGAAACAGATTGTTTCGGTAATGCGCATTGGAGTAGGGATCGCGCGCAGTCTGCTCGGCGATAAGGGTGTTGTGAAACATGAGAATACCTGCAGGCTTTGCGTTGAACTTGAATGCTCCTCCCGCAGGGACGTGATAAACCACATTGCGGATGAAATACACCGGCCCACCAAATATCGGCTGCGCGCTTAATCCGTTATGCGCCGCATTCACTCCGCGGTTCTGATAGATGCGAATGTTGTGGGTTCCGCCGTCTGATTCGATGAAGTCGTCGTTGGAGAGATGAATATCGTTGTTATAGATGTCGATGGAGGAGGCGCGCCGCTCCGGCTCGGGATCCGGCGGGCCATAGGTGGAGATCGTGATTCCATCGTGAAAGTAGGCGACTGAATTGTGGGCAATCACGTGCCCAGGCCCGTATACTTTGATTGCAAAGAAACTACGCAGTTGATGGGAAGGATAGATGCCCGCGGCGCGCTGACCGGCCTGATTCCAACCGATCAGGCGCATGCGGTCCTCGCGGCCGAGAAGGAGATTGTCGGAGATCAGAAAATCACGGGAATCCGCACTCTCGGTCCAAATACCGGCGCCGACATCTTCGAATCGGCAGTTGCGGACAGTAAGGGCCACCGCTCCCATGACTTCTTTCTCACCAGCGAATATCGCAATCTCCGTATTGCGAAACGTCAAGCCATCGAAGATGTGATGACTCGTTGCCATCACGTCGAACAGCTTATGATTGCCCGCTCCATCGAAGATTGCTTCCCCGTCCCCGGCGCCCTTGATTGTGATGGGCTTCTCTGCTGTTCCTTTCAGAGACAGTGACCAAGTGCCGGTGAATGGGGCGCTTAAAGGGTCAACGTAGTTCAAGCGCTCCGGCCGGTATAATCCTGCGTGAACCAGGATCGTGTCTCCGGGCTGCGCCTTGTTCATGCGGACGGATGTCCAGTCGCCGCGACCTTCGCCATAGTAGGCGGCTTTGATTCCGACGAAGCTCGGCTCCTGGCGCGGACCTTCATGGTCCGGCGGATAAACGTGGAGGATCCGCCCTCCGGAATACGGCTTGGGCTCGGCGCGAGTGGATACGGTGACTCGCTCTTGTGCCATGCCTGTTACGCCGTCCGGGTCCTTCAGGAGGAACTCGCACTCGTAGCGGGTAGCCGGCTCCAAATTGAGGATGCTGCCTGCGAAGCCATCCGGCACGGTGTAGGTCATGTTCTCGCGGTTCCGGTAGACCTTTTCACCCCCGATCCGCAGCAGTGGAAGAGCCGTCCGCCACGAAGGTGTGCCTTCCTTTCGAAAACGCACCTCGACGGTTGCGTTGCGGTTGGTGTCGCCCTCGATGGACCACTCGAACCCGAGGTTGAGCAAGGTTGGATGCTCGACAACGAATCGACCGGCACGAGTGCCTGTCTGGGCGATAACGGCGCAAGCAGAAGCAAGGATCAAGGCCAGGAGTCGCATGGGAGGAGTTCCGACAGTATATACACCTTTGAACCCAAGGTACGCTGCCTGAGGACTTGTGACCTATTCTTCACTGGGAAGCGGTACTCAGAGGCGACTTCGAGTGGTTGTGGCCACAGACACACGCGCATCTTTGCGTCCATGGATTCTCGTCGCGATCGCACTATCAACATCAGAAATCCTCAAGCCTAGGTTTCACGTGCCGATAAGCTCGACGTGGAATGCTCAAGCGCCGTAAGTACTACCAGCAAGAACGCTTGTCCATGGTGTGGTCGGACCAGTGGTGTCCGACGCCGTCAACTCGCGGCAAAGGTCACCGTGGCGATCGGTTGTGACCCGTGTCTGGCGAAACACGCGCCCTTCCTGCTGCTGTCAGGGGTCGCGACTGTGGCTCCCACGGACGACTTGGTTAACCTCGCGAACGCGCTGTCGGCGGAGCAGCCTTGAGGATAGTCGCCATCGAGGAAGTGCCAAGATAGCAGGATGGGCGTTTCCGTTGTTCAACTCATCC
Source organism: Bryobacteraceae bacterium (assembly GCA_035634155.1). Lineage (GTDB taxonomy): Bacteria > Acidobacteriota > Terriglobia > Bryobacterales > Bryobacteraceae > DASQDN01. Next base: position 2,392 of record DASQDN010000068.1, read on the forward strand.
GGATTCTGTCGGCTTCCATCGCCCCGGTGATCGTAATATCCGGTGTTGGCCTGCTGCTTCTCAGCATGACGAACCGCTATAGCCGGGTAATCGACCGAGCCCGCGATTTCGTCAAGGAACTGGACGCCCTCGCCACTGAGGATGAACGCCGCCGCAAACTCCTGGTGGAGCAAATGCGGATTATCTATCGAAGAGCCCGGCTCCTCCGCTCAGCCATCATGGCAGGCTCCGCGTGCATCGTCTTCGTAGCGCTTACGGTGCTGTCGTTGTTTGCGGGACAGATTCTCCAGCATGAGGTGGACTATGTTTCTGTTCCCTCGTTCGGCCTCGGGCTGCTCACGCTGCTGGCATCGCTTTACTTCTTCATTCAGGATGTAAGCATCTCGCTGGTCGCCCTTGAACTGGAGGTGACCCCGTATACGGGCAACACTTAAGGCGCGACGCGGAACCCGGGATCGCTGATCGGGACCCGAGTCACCACGGGCGCATGCTTCTTTAATTCGGCGTCGAATGCGGAGGCATTTCCCAGCAATAGGAACGTCAAGTTGCCTGAGCCGTAGTACTTCTTAATCACTTCATTGGCCTTGTCCAGAGTCACTGCGTCGATGCGTGAGAACAGATCGTCCACTTCGCCGCGATTGAGGTCAAACAGCTCGATTTCCGTGAGTATTTCCACGAGTTGGTCGGGAGTCTCCAGGCGATCCGCCGGGTAAGTGCCCTTAAGATACTGCTTGGATGACGCAAGCTGCTCCGCCGAAATGCCCTTTTCACGCAATGTGCGCAGCAGCGAGAGTGCGACGTCAACCGCTTTGCCCGTGGTCTCGGTGCGAGTGAAGCTGGCGATCGTGATCCGACCCGGCAGGTGGAACTGGTCCATTCGAGAAGATGCGCCATACGTCAGGCCGGTGTTGACTCGGAGTTCGTCATTCAGAATGGATGTGAAGCGCCCCCCAAAGATGGTGTTCACCACCCACAGCGGCACGCGATCCGGATGCGTTCGTTCAATTCCCGGTTGTCCGATCAGAAACTGCGTCTCGGTCGCATCCGGCTTATCCACCACGGCAACGCGAGTCGCTTTGGCTTGCGCTGCGGGTGCTTGCTTCCACGGGTAGGCCTCGCCCGCGCGTACGGCTCCAAACGCATCCACCAGGAGCTTCGTCGCCGTCGCCGGGTCGAGATCCCCTGCTACAGCCACAATCATGTTGCGACCCGCAAACATGCGCTTGTGAAAGTCCGCTACATCTTTGCGGGTGATGCGCGCATAGCTCAACTCATCGGCTGGTCGACCGTAAGGATGCGAAGGCCCATAATAGAACGATCGGAAATACAACCCCGCAGCCGCCGACGGATTGTCTTTGGCTCCTTTCGCACTATCCACATGCTGCGCGACAACCTTTTTAATCTCCGCCTCAGGAAATGCGGGGTTCCGAATCGCATCCATTACCAGGTCTAACCCGGCGGCCAGGTCCTTCGATAAAAACTCGGCATCCACACGCAAGGATTGGAGGTCAGCCCCGGACTCGAATGCGCCGCCCAAGCTGTCGAGTTCCTGCGCGAACTGCTCGGCGGTGCGCTTTGCCGTACCACGCCGGATTGCCTCGGCTGTCACGTTGGCCAAACCGGGCAACTCCGCCGGGTCGGCTTCGGCCCCACCTTTGAACACTATGCTCATCGTAATCAGCGGAACATCCTTGCGAGGCATCACGTTCAGCACCGCCCCGTTCGGCAGCACCTGACGGGTGTACGGCGGCAGTTTCACGTGCGGGCTCACCGTCTGCCCGGCCGCCGTCTGCGAACTCAACAAGGTCGCGCTCATTAATACCAGCGCCGCTATCTTCATTTCGCCGCCTCCGGAATCAACGTGGCTACCGTTCTCTGATTCGGCCCAAGATATTGTTTGGCAACCCGTAAGACGTCGGCCGCGGTCACTGCCTCGAAGCGGCTAGGTGTACCGTACATCTGCTCGTAACTGCCAAGGAAGATTTCCGCAGTCCCAAGCTGGTTAGCCCTCCCGGAGATGGTTTTCATTTGCCGATAGAACTGCGTCAGCAACTGATTCTTGGCTTTTCGCAACTCATCGGCGCGAATTTCCGCCGTCCGTACCCGTTCGATCTCTTCAAACAGCACCTTCTCCGTCTTCGCCGTATCCACTCCGGCGCGCGGCCGCACGTAGGCGAGGAACTGCCCCGGGTCGAGTTGCTGCTCCACTTCAGCGCTCGCGGACAGGGCGAGTTGTTCCCGATCCACCATGCGCGAATAGAGTCGCGAACTCCGCCCCTCCGACAGCACTGCGCTCAGTACCTGCAGAGCGGGGATATCGGCGTGCGAAGCTTTCGGTACATGCCACGACACAAGCTGATATGGGAGTTCCGATCGCTTAACCACGGAGACTCGGCGCTCCCCTAGCTGCGGCGGCTCAACTGTTCGTACGGCCGGCGGGGGCTGCTGTCTTGGAATCGGCTCCATGAACTCTTTGGCAAGTTTCTGTACTTCATCGAAGGACACGTCGCCGACTACCACCATAAGGCAGTTATTCGGGGCGTAGCCCATCTTGAAATGAGCCTTCAAATCTTCCATGCTCCACGCCTGAATGTCGGACGGCCACCCGACAACCGGCCAGCCGTAGGGATGCGCAGTGTACGCGGCCGCGTTCAATTGCTCATAGATCAGCCCGAAGTTGTTGTTGTCGGTCCGCGTCAGCCTTTCGGAGGCGACTACGCCGCGCTCACTTTCGATGATCTTGGGATCGAAGGAGAGGTATTGGATGCGGTCGGCTTCCATGTCGAACATGAGTCGCAGGGCTGTACGCGGAAACCAGTCCGTATACACCGTCACGTCGCGAGCAGTATAGGCGTTGTTGCTCCCACCGGCCTTCTCCATTTCAACATCGAACTGTTTAGGCCCGTACTTCTTAGCGCCGTTAAACATCATGTGTTCGAAAAAATGGGAAATGCCGGTAATGCCGGGCCGCTCATTGCGCGAGCCAACCTGGTAGAACAGGTACATTGCCACATTTGGAATATCGTGATCTTCTTCAACGATCACCTTCATTCCATTGGCGAGTGTAAAGGTCCGAACCCCCTTGGGGTCCAGCGCGGCGAGCAGGGCGGGGAAGAGCAGAAGCAGAGCGGCCGCATGCGCCACAAGTGTCCTCATGCCATGTAAGGTAACACTCGCGCGCAGGCAGCCGCCGGACGATCCATAGTATCGGCGGGATCGAAGAAGCGAAGCGCATGACCTCGTTCGCAAGCTTGGGGTCTTGAGGGTCTAGATGTCTTCGCTGCGACTACCATCACGAGAGAGTTTTCTCCGTTCTTCCAATGACGATGCTCGCCGATGTAGCCTAGGTCCGTGGGCAAAGAAGAAGCCGCCGAAGTCTTGAAGATCGAAGGCCGCGAAGTCCGTATCACAAATCCGGACAAACCGTACTTCACCCGCGAAGCCAAGCTATCCAAGCTGGATATCGTGCGGTACTACCTGGCAGTTGCGTCTGGCGCCGTGGCAGGCATCCGCGATCGTCCGGTGGTCCTGAAGCGTTTCGTCGATGGCGCGGAAGGCGAAGCCTTCTACCAGAAGCGAGCCCCCACTTCACGACCCTCGTGGCTCCGCACCGTGACTCTCGCTTTCCCGTCGGGTCGCACCGCTGAAGAAGTCGTAGTCGATGACACCGCCGGGCTCGCGTGGATCGCAAACCTCGGCTGCATCGAACTCCACCCGCACGCGGTTCGCTCGGCCATGCTCGAGCATCCGGATGAACTCCGGATTGATCTGGATCCCGGCCCCGGTGTTCCGTGGGATCACGTGCGCAAAGTCACTTTGCAAGTGCAGGCGCTGCTCCAGGAACTCGGCCTTCGCGGGTGGCCCAAGACGAGCGGTTCTCGAGGCATGCACGTCAACGTGCGCATCCACCCGCGCTGGACCTTCACCGAGGTTCGCCGCGCCGCTCTCGCGCTTTCGCGAGCCGTCGAGCGCCGCGCGCCGTCTCTCGCCAGTTCGAAATGGTGGAAGGAGGAGCGGCACGGAGTGTTCCTCGATTACAACCAGAATGCGAAGGACCGCACGACGTGCTCGGCATACTCAGTGCGCCCTCTGCCCGATGCCCGCGTCTCTACGCCACTCGCCTGGAGCGAAGTCGCCGATTGTGAGCCGGCCGACTTCACCGTATTCACCGTGCCCCTGCGTTTCGCCCGAATCGGAGATCCGCACGCAGGGATGGATGATGAGCCGGGCTCGCTCGAAGGTTTGTTGGAACTCGCCGACAAGGACGATGCGGCGGGGCTTGGCGACGCACCCTGGCCGCCGCACTTTCGAAAGACCAAAACTGAACCCACCCGTGTTACCCCGTCGCGTGCCAAGATGCCGCTGATCGTGGTCGCCAATTCGCCAGACAAATCCGCGGCGCTGGAGGGTTTGGAGCGATGGAAGGTGAAACATCCCGCAGCCGCCAAACACGTCGCGATCGAGGACATCCTGGTGGACTCGATGCGGGGCCGCTCTTCCACCTGGACGCGTATTCGAGTAAACCTGCGCAACGTTCCCGAAGCGATTCGCCCCGCCCAGGAAACGCCGGACCCCGATGACGACCCCACGCGCGAATGGCGGGCCGCCCCCAAAAAGAAGAAATAGCTAGCCGAAAATCGCGGCTAATTCTTGCGGCGGAATTACCTCGAGCTGCTCATACGTGCAGTCAACCGGCCGCTTATCCACGCGCCAACGCCGGAATTGCGCGGTGTGCCGGAAGCGATCGCCCTGCATGTGGTCATAAGCGACCTCCACTACCAGTTCGGGCCGTAGCGCTTCCCAGGACATGTCTTTTCCCTGGCTCCAGCGACTCTGCCCGCCCGGCATCCTCCGCCCGTCCACCGGCATGGCGTCGGGAGTCGCCCACTCTCGCCAGGGATGCCCATCCAGCGCCTTCTCGCGGTACGGCGCCAAAAATTCGACCAGCTCTCGCCGCTTGGCTGTCGTGAACGAAGCGCACACACCAACGTGATGCAGCACGCCGGAACTATCGAACAACCCAAGCAGGAGCGACCCCACAGCATCGCGGTCACCCTTCTTATGCCAGCGAAATCCGGCGACAACACAGTCGCAATCGCGCTCGTGCTTCACCTTCAGCATCGTGCGCTTGTCCGATTCATAGATGCCGTCGGTCGGCTTCGCCATCACTCCGTCGAATCCCGCGCCCTCGAAGCGGCGAAACCAATCGGAGGCCACGTCGAAGTCCCGAGTGGCGGGTGTCAGATGCAGCGGTGGCGTGACCCCACCCGCCACCAATTCCAACTCGCGCCGTCGAGCTTCAAAGGGCTCTCCCCGCAAATCACGATCCCCGACGCAGAGCAGATCAAAGAACACGAATGCCGCCGGTATCTGTCGCGACAAGAGCTTCACCCGAGACGCCGCCGGATGCAGCCGCAACTGCAGCGAATCAAAATCGAGCCCGGCCTTGCCCACAATCACCAGCTCCCCGTCGAGCGCACACCTGGACGGCAGTTGAGCGAGCAGCGGCTCGCTAAGTTCAGGAAAGTATCGATTCAGCGGCTTGCCGTCGCGGCTTTGAAGATAAACCTCATCGCCGTCGCGAAACACCAGCGTGCGGAAGCCGTCCCACTTGGGCTCGAAGATCCAACTGCCTTCTGTCGGCAATGCATCCACACGCTTGGCGAGCATCGGCAGTACGGGTGGTTCCATCGGCAGGTTCACGAACCCGTTATACCCCGTCACGCCAGGTCGATAACCAACTTCGTCACGGATGCCGGCGGGAATGCATGTGTGAGGCTCGAGCCCGATGCCTTCAATCCGGCAACATTCTTCGGCGCTACCTGCGAAGGCGCCTGAAGCGTGTTGTGGGCGTGAACATCGGGCGCGGAGAGCACCGTACCTGCGACGGAAGCGATCGTGGCTGCACGACCCACTCCTATCGCAACCTCGCGCGGCTGTTTCAGATCCGTATTTGTCACCGTCAACACCAGGCGCTTGCCCTGCGTTGACGCCGAGCAGCTCAACCCTGCGACCGAAGCCGGGGCGCCCGCCCTCGTATACCGGACTGCCGGAGCCGACACGATGGTGCGCACCGACTGCGCCTTCTGATGATCGGCATACATCTGGAACACGTGGCCGGTCGGCGTGACGCAGAACTTGTCCTCGTGCGCGAAGAAGAGCGACTGGAGACAGTTCACCAATTGCGCACTGTTCGCCATCGCCACCTTGTCCGCATGGCGATTGAATACGTCCAGGCTGATTCCGGCGAGCACTGCGTCACGCATCGTGTTCTGTTGGCCCAACAGCGCTTCCGGGAATGGCTCAGTTCCGGGCGCGTACCACGAGCCCCATTCATCAACCACAACCTTTACCCGATGCGCGCGGTCGAACTCACCCATCGCATCCCAGTGCGACGTAATCAACTGTTCCACGCGCGAGCCTTCCTTCAGCAGCTCGTAATACTCTTCATCACTGAACTTCAGAGCATCGCGCTTTCCTGCCATCCACTCGGTCGTTCGCCCCGAGCTTAAGTTCCACGAGTAATGATGCAAGGCGAAGCCCCACGTCCGCCCCAGAGCGCCGCGGGCCCGCTCAAAGAACTTCCGCGTCCAGTTCAGATCGTTGCCGTTTGGACCGGAAGCGATCTGCGCGACGCGAACGCCGTAACTGGGAACCCACTCGCTGTAGCGTCGGTACTCAATGGCATATTCTTCAGGGGCAAACCCGCCGCCGCAGCCCCAGGACTCATTACCCACGCCCCAATACCGCACACCCAGTGGCTCGCGCTCGCCGTCGACCGCCCTCTGTTCAGCGAGCGTCGTTGTACCCGCGGGCGAGTTGCAATACTCTACCCATCGCCAGTAGTCTTGCGCAGGCAAGCTGCGAAGATTGGCCGCGAAGTACGGCTCGGCTCCGGTGAGCTTGCAGAAGCGGCTGAACTCGATTGTGCCGAAGTGATTTGGATCGTAGACCTGCGGTCCAGTTCGATTGGCGGATTTAGGCCACTCCGGAGCGGCGGCCCAGAAGTTCGTCCGCTTCGGACGCGCCTTGCGAGCCCCCGCCCCATCGCGCCAGTCATACTGGTCGGCAAAACAACCACCGGGCCAGCGAATCACACCCGGCCGCATGGGTTTCAACGCATCCACCAGCGCCTTGCGAATCCCGCCTATGTTCGGCACGCGCGAATCTTCGCCCACCCAAATGCCGTCGTATACAACGGCGCCCAGGTGCTCGACGAAATGGCCATAGATCTCCGGCGCAATGGTTCCAATCGGATCATCCACCACGACATCGATCCGAGCCTCCACGCCCTGCGACCGCAGCCCTGGAGCCGCGGCTAGTCCTGCGAGAAACAATCGTCTAGATAGCATTTCTCTCGTGTGCTTATAAGTTGAGTGTGTTCCTACGAGTGCAAATAGCCTTCGGGCAGTCGCGCTTGCTTTCGTCCGAACATGGCGAGGTTCGCCAGATGCGGTCCGGCCACGGCTTGCGCGGCAATCTCTACCGGGCAATTCGGCTGCTTGCGAGTCTTGACACAATCAACGAAGTTATTGATGTGCGCCTCCAGCGGCACAGGCGCTTTCTCGGAGTAGATCGGCTCAGCTTCAGGTTTCCAGGGCTCGGCGTAAACCTTGTAGCCATACTCGTCGAGAATCATGGTCGCTTTATCGCCCATGAAGGTGATCGACCAGCCGTTCTGGAAAGAATTTGCGTAATCCAGAGTCCACGTCGCCATGAAATTTGGGAACTCGAAGACGGCGCTGAATACATCCGGGTGCTCTGACCCCTTTGCCTTCGCGATGTAGCCATGGGCCACCGCAGACCGCGGCGCGGTTTCTTTCGTAAACCACTGCACCACGTCCATCAGGTGCGTTCCCTGATCCGTCATGTTGCCGCCGGCATAATCAAAGAAGTAGCGCCAACGACGGAAACGCATCGGCTCCAAAGGACGTTTCTTCGCCGCTCCCACGAAGCGGTCCCAGTCGAGCTTGCCGGGAAGAGGGGAGTTATCGAGTTCTTTCGATATATTCCAGTGCCACTGCGGCTTGACCAGCGTAATCCGTCCAAGGATGCCGTCATCCACGAGCTTCTTGGCCTTCATGATCGATTCGGCGCTGCGACGTTGCATACCGACTTGAACGATCTGTTTGGACTTCCTTACCGTGTCGACAATCTTGACGCTTTCTTCGAGAGATTTGGAGAGCGGTTTTTCCAGGTACACGTCTTTGCCGGCCGCGAGCGCGGCAAAGAGCATCGGCGCGTGGTGATGGTCAGGAGACGCGATCACCACCGCATCCATGTTCTCGGCGAGCAGGTCTTTATAATCCACGAAGGTTTTCGCATCGGGGGACTGCTTCTTGGCCGCCTGCAGGTTCGGCTCATAAACATCGCAGAGGGCGACGCACTGCGAGCCTTGCTTTTGAAACGTATCGTTCAGGTAGCGGCCTCGGCCACCCGTCGCAATGACGCCATACGTGATCCGATCATTTGCGCCAAATGCGGATAAGGGCACGAACAAGGGCGCGGCCGTAAGCGCCGCGCCTCCAATGAACTTTCGTCTGTCCACGGGACACCTCCAACTCGATGCTTACATGCTATACCCGTTGGAGGTGACGTGGAAAACGTTAACCTACGGCGATTGCGTGGTCGGTGCGGAGGGCTGTTGGCTAGCCGCTTGGGATGCTTCCTGCCCGCCGGACGGTTCGTTCCTCATCATCAGGAGAAACTCGGGCCACCAGGCGAGATCGATGCCTTTCAACAGTTCGCCGATATGCGTAGGGGATGCCATACCGCAGTAGTGCGGTTCACCCCGATTTCGTATCAGATTTTTCTGATCAGCGTTTCGCCGTCAGCACTCGGGAGGGGTAAAAACCTTGACGAATGCTGCGATCGCCGGTGATCCGGAAGTCCATAGATTCAATCAGTTCCGGGATGCGATGCGCAACCTGCCGACCCCAGAAGGCCGGCGCCAGGCCCCCGCAGACCTTATACATTTGATTGAAGAACTCGGCGTTCTGACCTATGAGCACCAATGTAAAGGTGCCGCGGCGACGGAGAACCCGCTGAATCTCCTGCAGCGTCACCACGATGTCATCGCTCGACAGGAGTTCCAGGAGGTAACAGCACATCACCGCGTCGAAGCTTTCGTCGCGAAACGGCATGTAACGGGCGTCCACAGCCTTGCATTGCGTTCGCGAGTGCGGAAACTTACGCCGGACGATCCGCTGCGTCTTGGCGGCCATGTTCGGCGACAGATCCAGGCCGATGGTGGTTCCGTTCGGATTGACATTCACCAATCGATGAAACATCTCGCCCGACCCGGTAGCCACTTCCAGAACACGCATGCCGTCCTGTATCCCCGACATATCCAAGGCACAGGTGTGGGCCTTGGAATGGAAGAAGAACGTAGACATCGGATACACCAGCGACACGGCGTCATAGACGCGCCGTGTGCGGTTGGCGATGGTGGACGGAAGCGCGCCGGTGACGTGGCCGTTCATCGGGTAAGTGGTCGTTTTGCTCAAGGTTCGCTCCATGTGCTCAGGTCAACGTACGCGGCTCAGGAAACTGCCGCCATGTAGCTCTTCAATTCAGGTAGCTCGATCTCAGTCTGGGTTCCATGCCCGGGACGGCTGTCGATGGACATTCGGTAGCCGTTTCCGAACAATACCTTTAGACGCTCATTGACGTTGCTGATACCAATTCCCTGCTCAAATAACGTCGCCAGTTTGGCTTCCGGGATACCCACGCCATCGTCCTCGACGAGCAGGAACAGCCGTCCACCTTCAGAGCGGCTGCGTATTCGGATCATACCGCCATCCACCTTGCTGCTCAAACCATGCTTGATGCTGTTCTCGACCAAAGGCTGCAGAACCATACTCGGGACCATGCGATCCACGGTATTCGGGTCGATCTCCTTGATGAATCGAAGCTTACTGCCGAAGCGGACCAGCTCGATCCCCATATAGTCGTCGATGAACTGCATTTCTTCACGTAAAGTATTCAGATTCTCCCGCATCTTCAACAGACTACGGAGGATACTGGATAGTCGATAGATCATTGTCCGAGCCTGTTCGGGATCCGTCCGGATGAGAGAGGCAATCGAGTTGAGCGTATTGAACAGGAAATGCGGGTTGATCTGGCGAGTCAGCGCGGCCAGCCGTGCCTCGTTCAACAGCCTCTGCTGGGACTCGAGCTTTTCTTCGGTACGCGTATTGTTCCAGATCTTTAACGGAAGCGTAACGGCGAAAAGCGTGGAAACAAACACCCAGAACAGAACTGAAGGCCGCGACTCGCCGGGCGCATAAAGAGCGAAGATCCCGCCTGCGCCAAAAAGGCGAAGGCCGATCCAGCGGAGGCACTCGGCGAAGAAAATGGTGGCCAGGAAGGTGAGCTGGAAGATCCGCGTGCGACCGGGTCGACCCGGTCGAATCGCACGCACCAGCGCCAAGTCCGGGAATGGGGAAAAACGCCAGATCTCTTCCGGTTCCGGGGCCAGGTCGCGGAGCAATCCGCCTAGCACTCCAACGCCGGCGAACAAGGCCATGGACAGGTACTCGCCCTGACCTAGGACCATAGCGGGAAGGGAAATGAGCACGCCAGCAATCAGCCCGGAAACGTAGCCGCCCAGGATGCCGGCGAGCAGGCTGCCCTCCAGGCCAAGATCGACGGCCATGTAAACGCCGGTAAGAACTCGGGTAGCGACGCCGGCGCCATAGAAGGCGGCGAAACCAAGGGCGAGCTGGACGCGTTGAACAAGGGTTCGTTCATCGCGCAATAAGGCCCGCTTGAGCACGTCCGAACGGACGAGGATGCTGGCCAACGCGGCAGCTACGGCGAGCTTGATGAGCAAGTTAGCGAGGTGCTGCTCGAGCATTCGGCCTGCCGAACATTATAATGAGGTCAGAACCTGGGATTCTCTTTTATCCTTGATGGCCGCTACCTCAACATTCGAACTCCTCAAAGTTGCAGAAGCCGATTTCCCCAGCCGGTTCGGACACTTCCGAATTTTCGGCTTCGAAGGGCACTATCCTTCCGGGGTGGAGGAGGCGGTGGTTCTGCGCTTGGGAGACGCCATGGGCGACCCGCCTCTGGTCCGGATTCACTCGCAATGCCTCACGGGCGACGTGTTTCACAGCCTGCGCTGTGATTGCCGGGCGCAACTCGAACTCGCGATGTATCGCATCGGAGAGGAAGGGCGCGGTTTCCTGATTTACGAGCACCAGGAAGGCCGCGGGATCGGCTTGATGAACAAGCTTCGCGCCTACGAGTTGCAGGATTCGGGCGCGGATACCGTGGAGGCGAACGAACAGCTCGGGTTTCGGGCCGACCATCGCGAGTACCAGCTTCCGGGCTCGATCCTGAAACACTTCGGCATCACGTCCGTGCGGCTTCTGTCCAACAACCCAGATAAGATCAACGCCTTAGAACGCGCCGGAGTGCGCGTAATTGAGCGGGTACCTTGCCAGGTGGAGCCGATTGCGACCACCGAGGATTACTTGCGGACGAAGAAAGAAAAGCTCGGCCACCTTTTGTAGCGTATCCATAACGAAGTATGAAGATTCTTGCGCTCGCGTTGCTGTCCGCTATGTTTGTCCTTGCGGATGCGCCCAAGTTGCGTCTGCCCGGCGATGTCCAGCCCTTGCGGTATGAGCTGGACTTGAATGTCTCACCCGCAAAAGACGGATTTGACGGCACGGTCGCAATCGACGTGGAAGTGAAGCGGCCCGCGGCAATCGTGTGGTTGCACGCCGTCGGCTTGAAGGTTACGTCCGCGACCGTCGGCGGCAAACCAGCTAAGGTCACCGAGGCGTCGCCGTTCCTTGGGCTGGAAGCGGCATCCCCGATTCCACCCGGAAAGACCAGGATCGAAATCCGCTATTCCGGGACGTACCAGAAGAACAGTGTCGAAGGGCTGTTTAAGCAAACAGAAGGCGAGAATTCGTATGTGATGACGCAGTTTGAGCCCACGTCTGCTCGGATCGCGTTTCCTTGCTTTGATGAGCCGGCGTTCAAGACGCCATGGCGCGTGACATTGCGAGTGCCCGCAGGCCTGGAGGCCTTTGGAAACACGCCGGTCGAGACGGACAAAACCGAAGGGGTCACCCGGGTGGTGCGATTCCGGGAATCCAAGCCACTGCCTTCCTATCTGGTAGCGATGGCTGTGGGGCCGTTCGATGTCATCGACGGCGGAACCGTGGGGCGCAATAAGACACCTCTCCGCGTGATCGCGACCAAGGGACATCGCGACGAAGCCAAGTACACGCTGGAAGTGACGCCAAAGGTGTTCACCGCGTTGGAAAATTACTTCGGCCTTCCGTATCCCTACGAGAAGCTGGACCAGATCACGGTGCCCGTGACGGTGGCGTTTGGCGCCATGGAGAACGCCGGGCTAATCACTTACCAATCGCCCCTTCTGCTGATTCGACCTCAGGACGACAACGTCAATCGGCGTCGAGTGAACACCGAAGTGATCACGCATGAGATCGCCCATCAGTGGTTCGGCAACATGGTGACGCCGGCCTGGTGGGATGACATCTGGCTGAATGAGGCCTTCGCCACCTGGATGACCGAGCGCATCATGGAGGGTCTGTTCCCCGACTGGAAGGTGGACGTCGAAGCGGTTGAAGAGAAGAACAAGGTGATGAAGGCTGACACGCTGCTTTCCGCCCGCAAGGTTCGGCAGCCGATCGAGGGAGAAGGCGACATCGGGAGCGCGTTCGACAGCATCACGTACAAGAAAGGTTCGGCCGTGATCCGGATGTTTGAGAATTATGTTGGCGCCGAAGCGTTCCGCAAGGGCGTGCAGAGCTACATGCGCAAGCACGCGTGGGGTTCGGCGACGGCGGCCGATTTCCTGGCGGCGATCACGGCGGCCTCAGGCAAGAATGTGTCGCGTGAGTTCTCAACGTTTCTCGATCGTACGGGCGTGCCCCTGCTAGCAGTGCGCCTCGATTGCGGCGAGGCGGGGAAAGCGTCGGTACAAGTTACACAGGAGCGCTTTCTTCCGCTGGGCTCGAAGGGATCGCGTAATGAGTACTGGCAAACGCCCGCTTGTTTTGAGTACGAGTCCGGTGGAAAGATCGTGCGCGAATGCCGAGTCATTGCGGATCCGAAGGATACGGTCGCGTTGAAGCAAGCAGCCGGCTGTCCGGCTTGGCTGAACGCCAACGACGGCGGCGCGGGTTATTATCGCGTCCGGTATGAGGGCTCGGCTGCTGAGAAGATTCTGGCGAATGTGGACAAGCTGGACTTGCGTGAACGCGTGGATCTGTTGCGGAATGTGCTCGCGCTGGTGGGCGC
>DASQDN010000069.1:0-4095 GCA_035634155.1 Bryobacteraceae bacterium
CATCATGGGATACGAGATATTCGGCGTTAGATGGAAGATCGCCTCCATCTTCACGCGACGGGGCAGGTCGGCCTTCAATATGGTCGGCAGTAGCTTGATCGCGACCTGGGTAAGTCCTTTCGACCAGCGGGATTGCTGCACCTGGAATCCGTTCATCTCCACGGGCAGTTCCGAGGGGCACTCGACGCCCGGGATATAAACGAACTTCCAGCCTTTCAGTTGCGCGCGGTAGCTGAGATCCGAATCCTCGGTCAGCGTGTCGTGCTGCCACCCGCCCGCGTCCTGAATCATCTCGCGGCGCAGGATCCCGGCCGTGCCATTGAAGTTGAAGAACAATCCGCCGCCAAAGCGAGCGCCGTGCTCAAGCACGAAATGCCCGTCGAGCAGCATCGCTTCCACTTCCGTGAGCAGATTATAGTGCCGGTTCAAGTAGGTCCAGCGCGTCTGCACCACCCCGACCTTCGCATCGCTGAAGTAGTGGATGGTCCGCTCCAGAAAGTCCTCGGGCGGGATAAAATCCGCATCGAAGACTGCGATCAACTCGCCCGTCGCGGTTTCCAAGCCTGCCTGCAAGGCGCCGGCCTTGAAGCCGTGGCGATTGGTGCGATGCCGGTATTCCACCGGATGCCCCATGGCGGCATAGCGCGCGCACAAAGATTCGGCAAACGGGTGCGTTTCGTCGGTGGAGTCGTCGAGAACCTGAATTTGGAAAAGCTCGCGCGGGTAGCGGATCTTCAGCGTTTCTTCCAGCAGACGTTCCACCACGAACTTTTCGTTGTAAAGCGGAAGTTGGATGGTGACGCGCGGCAATTGCTCGAACTTGGCCGGCGGATCGGTGAGGCGCTTCTTATGCTTCAGATACCCACGGATCATCTCGTACCGATGAAGCCCGTAAGCAGACAGTACGATCAGGACCGTGAAGTAGGGAATCATCAGCGCCCAATCGAACCAGGAAAGCTGATGGATGCCGGAGAAGGTCGGATCGAAAAACGAATCGAAGGCTTTATTAACTGCGGGGGGCAACTGGAGAGCTAGGTAGATTCCCATGCGAGTCGTCAATCGCCACGGCGCCGAAAAACGCTGATCGTCATTGCCTGGTAGATTCTCAAAGCTGCGTTTGCGTGTGTAGTCTTCATGCGGGCAGCTTTCAGTCGATCCGACTGCTCCTTCTAAGTCACGCTTGGCCAAGTCACGCCTTCGCGGATAGCGGTGCACAGACGCGCCGCAGCGCCGTCTGGCGATTCATTATTATACCAGCCGGGGCGGCGCTCGGAGATCGCACGTGAGTCCATTAAAAACAATTCCTAACGACATCCGCCTCCAGTGCCGATAAGATCAAAGAAGGGCGCCTGCGCTACCGCAGTGTGCCGAAACGCGAGTTCCGTGCGTGGTAAACGCCGTGAAGGACCAGCCACCGGTTATGCGGTAGGCTAGTACTCTAGCTTTGAGTTTTTGAATGGACATACATGTACGCAGACTTAGCACGTTCAACATCCTGTTTGGGGTGTTCAGTCTGCTTGCGAGCATTGCGCTACTGATATTTTTCGATGGGCCGATGGGCATGTATAGATCGACCGACGACAATATTCTCGGGCTTTTTATCACAGTCTCTGCATTGGCGCACTTGATTCTCGCGGTCCCCTGCCTGATTGGTGGGCTAGCCCTCCGTTCGCTGAACGAGTGGTCGCGAGGGATGCTGATTGTTACCTCCGCATTGAATATTATTAATGTTCCGATGGGCTCTGTCCTCGGCGGGTACGGCCTTTGGGTGCTCTTGACGCCTGAAACCGATCCGCTTTTCGCCCGCGAGCCTGCGCACCGCGTCGCTAATAAAGGCGTCTCGCAGCAGGCGTCGAACGTTGCGCTGCAGCAGAAGAAAGCGGCCAACACTATCGTCCCTTCTCCACGGAGCTAACGCCGGCTTGTTACGTACATCCTGGTTTGTCCTGCTGCTACTTTTGTCTCCCGCCTTCGCGCAGGAGCCGGAGAC
The DNA here is from genome assembly GCA_035634155.1 of Bryobacteraceae bacterium. Classification (GTDB taxonomy): domain Bacteria; phylum Acidobacteriota; class Terriglobia; order Bryobacterales; family Bryobacteraceae; genus DASQDN01. The sequence goes on from DASQDN010000069.1 coordinate 1,991, forward strand.
GCGGCGAGACTCCATCATCGTCACCGGAACCTATGCGCCCATTCCGCTGGAGGAATCCGAGCGGCAGGTGCGCACGTTCGACACTCGCGCGCTTTCTTTGGTGACGAACACCTTGGCCGATTTCCTGCAACTCGATTCTTCGCTCGACCTTCGCCAGCGGGCGCCCAACGGCGTGCAGGGCGACCTGTCCATCCGTGGCGCAGGGTTCGGCCAGACCTTGGTACTCCTCGACGGGCTCCGGCTGAATGACGTCCAGTCCGGGCACCACAACCTGGATATTCCTGTCCCGCTCGAAGCACTGACCCGGATCGAGGTGCTAAAAGGCTCGGGGTCCACTCTTTATGGGTCGGATGCTGTGGGAGGGGTGGTAAACCTCATCACTAAGTCGCCCGAACGGACGGAGTTCCGCGTCCGAACCGCACTTGGAAGCTTCGGAACCAACCAACAGCGAGGCGACCTCTCGTACGCCGCCCCAAAGTGGGCTCAGCAATTGACGTTTTCCCGTGATTTCTCCACCGGCTTTATCCAGAATCGGGATTACCGCAACCTGTCTCTGGCATCGCGCACCTCCCTGAATACAGCCGCCGGCCAGACCTCTGTCACGCTCGCCACCAACGACCGGCCATTCGGCGCCGAGCAGTTCTACGGCGACTATAACTCTTGGGAGCGCACCCGAACGTGGTTCGCGTCGGCACGGCAATCGCTTGGCTCTAAGACCGAAGCCGCTTTTGCATACCGTCGCCACACAGACCTGTTCGTGCTGTACCGCAATCGACCACAGGACTTCACCAATCGCCACACGGTCGACAGCTACCAAGGAGCCATCCGCCGGACCGAGGATCTTGGCCTAAATACGAAGCTTTTCTACGGCGCCGAGGTGTACCGCGACGCCATCGCCAGCAACAATCTGGGCGTTCACGATCGCGCACGTAGCGCTCCGTACGTCGCTCTCGACATCCGCGCGTTACGGCGCTTCAGCTTCTCCGTAGGACTACGCGACGAAATTTACGGCGCGTTTAATCACGAGGTAAGTCCGTCTTTCGCAGCAGGCTACTGGCTCGCGCCGGCGTGGAAACTTCGAGGCAGCGTCAGCCGTGCCTTCCGCCTGCCGACTTACACGGACCTTTATTATCACGATCCTCGTAACATCGGTTCCCCAGGCCTTCGCCCCGAACGCGCCTGGAGCTATGAGGGAGGCATCGACTTCAATGCCGGCGGTCGTGTGCGAGCGGGCCTCACGGTCTTCCAGCGGCGCGAGCGCGACGGCATCGACTACGTCCGCGCGACGGTCGACGAAATCTGGCGTGCCACGAACTTCCAAAGCCTACGGTTCACGGGCGTAGAGGCGAACCTCGCCGTCCGACTCGCACCTTCACACGAATTCGAATGGCAGTACACGCACCTGAACGGAGCGCAAGCCGCACTCGCCGGGCGCCTGTCCAAGTACGCCTTCAATTACCCCGTCCACTCGGGCGTAGCCACGTGGCAAGGCGCGCTCCCCGGCGGCATCGTCACACGTACCCGGATCGGTGTCCTCAAGCGACTCGGCCGGGATGTCTACGGCCTGTGGGACGTATATGCCGCGGCCGGCCAGCGCCACCGGATCCGCCCTTTTGTGCAACTCAGCAACCTGACGAACACGTCTTATGAGGAGATCTCGCGCGTGGCTATGCCCGGCCGATCCATCCTCGGGGGCGTGGAACTGCTCGTCTTTCGTTCGCGATAAGCGAGTTCGCGATAAACTGGGTTGCAGAACGTTTTGATTCGACTAGCAGCATTCCTCTGCGCGTTACTCGTGTCCGCGGGTCTTTACGGGCAGGACCACGCCCAACTAGACACGAACGAAACCCTCTTTAGCGTCATGGCCGCGGTGAATGCAGGTCTGGCCGAGCCTTCGCCGATCGTCAGGGATCACCTCGCCGGACGCTCCATTCCGGTTCTTTCGCAGCTACGCAACTTCGTCGATTCACACAGGAAAGACGGCCAGATCGTTTGGCCCGCGTATGTGTCGCTGGCGTTGACCTCAGGCAATGCGCCGGATTTCCAGCCGATGCTCACCGGCCTCGAGGAGCCCCCGGACCTTGCACAGCTCGAAGGCTTTAGAG
>DASQDN010000070.1:0-2109 GCA_035634155.1 Bryobacteraceae bacterium
ACCAGCCGCGCGCAGGCGAGGCAGATGGTGCGCCATGGGCATTTCCAGGTCAACGGTCGCAAGACCAACATCCCTTCGTTCCAGGTGAGGCCTACCGACGTTGTCGAAGTGCGGGAGAAGAGCCGGAGTAACCCGGCCATCGTCGGCGCGCGCGACACGACCGCCCATGCCCCCACACCCAACTGGATGGAAGTGGACAAAGAGAATTTGCGAGCCCGAGTGCTCGCGCAGCCCAAGCGCGATGAACTGGTTCAGATCCAGATCAATGAACAGCTCATCGTGGAACTCTACTCCAAGTAGTCAACCGGCAGTACCAGGGCCTCGCGCTTTGCGGGGAGTGGCCAGAGGAGAGAAATTTTGATGTTTAAAGGTTTTCAGAAGCCGAAACGGCTGGTGGCCAACACCGAAACGCTGACCGAGCGTTTTGGTCAATTCACCGCCCAACCTTTCGAACGTGGATTCGGTTCCACCATCGGCAACGGCCTTCGCCGCGTGCTGTTGAGCTCGATCGAAGGAGCAGCGATCACGGCTGTGCGCATCGAAGGAGTTGCGCACGAGTTCAGCCCGATTCCGGGTGTGGCCGAGGATGCCACCGACATCATCCTCAACCTCAAGCAGGTTCCGTTCAAGATGATGGGCGAAGGCGCCCGCACGGTTCGTTTGCGCGTGGATGCGCCGGGCGAAGTCAGCTCGGGGCAGATTGAAACCGGTCACGACGTGGAAGTGCTCGATCGCAACATGCACATCGCGACGGTGGGCGAGGGCGGCAAGCTCGACATCGAGATGCGGCTGAAGTCCGGCCGCGGCTATGTGAGCGCGGATCGCAACTTCGACGAGGATCTGCCGCAGGGCTACATTCCGATCGACTCGATCCACTCGCCGGTGCGCAAAGTGAACTACACGGTTGAGGCAGCGCGCCTCGGCCAAATGACCGATTACGACAAGCTGACGATTGAAGTTTGGACCAACGGCGCGATCTCGCCGCAGGACTCCATTGGGCAGGCCGCGAAGCTGTTGAAGGATCACATGTCGATCTTCATCAACTTCGAAGAAGTGGCCGAGTCGGTGGAAGAGCCGGCCGAGCGCGGCGCGGGCCAGATGAACGAAGTGCTGAACCGCTCAGTGGAAGAGCTGGAGCTTTCGGTGCGTTCGTACAACTGCCTGAAGAACGCCAACATTCAATCGATCGGCGACCTGGTACAGAAAACCGAAGCCGAGATGCTGCGGACGAAGAACTTCGGCCGCAAGTCGCTGAACGAAATCAAGGAAATCCTGGGCAATCTCGGCCTTGGATTTGGGATGAAGATCGATGCGCAGGGCCGCCTCGTGATGCCGCCTCCTGGTTCGAACCAAGGTATCGGCGATTTGGGCGACAACGCGGGGGATGTAAACGAATGAGACATCGTAAAGCAGGCTTTAAGCTTAAGCGCGACACTGACCAGCGCGTAGGATTGTTCCGCAACATGGTGACCAGCGTCATCGAGCAGGAACGCATCATCACCACCGGACCTAAGGCCAAGGCGATCAAGCCGCTCGTCGACAAGATGATCACGCTGGCCAAGCGCGACACGCTGCACGCGCGCCGTCAGGCTGCCGCGTTTCTGCGCACGCAGGACGCGGTGAAGAAGCTGTTTGACAAGCTCGGTACACGCTTCGGCACCCGGCAAGGTGGGTATACGCGCATCGTGAGGCTCGGCTTCCGTCAAGGGGACGGAGCGGAGCAGGTGATGCTCGAACTCGTCGGTTCGGAACTGGTCAAGCGCGCCGCCGATCGCGCCAAGCGCCGGGAAGAACGCCTCAAGCAGATGCGCGAAGGCAAGGAAGGCGAAGAAGGCGGGGCAGAATAGCTTTCGTTATCCGCAGTTAACCTTACAAAAGGGGAGCCATCGGGCTCCCCTTTTCGCATTAGCTTAAGCGTCAGCCTCAGTGTTTCGCAAGCCGAATGGAGTTACAAGGCTTGCCGGTTTTAGGATCCCGGTCCCGGCTCTCCCGGAACCGGCCTGTCCCGCACAGGACGCGAATGAACTCTCGGGTGGACTGCCGGGTGTCACGGCGGTTGCCAGCACGCTCCCGCAGCCAGAAGTCCAGGCTGTAACGCTTGCCATGTTC
>DASQDN010000071.1:0-2298 GCA_035634155.1 Bryobacteraceae bacterium
GAGTCTTCGAGAGAAATCGATCCACTGTAAATCTCTGCCAGATCCCGGACAATAGCTAGCCCCAGGCCCCATCCGGGCGCGGCCTCATCGATCCGCACGCCACGTTGAAGAACCACCGAACGGAGGTCCGGCGGCAAACCAGGGCCATCGTCGTCGATCAGAACATGGACCTTGCCGTCACCCGTTTGGACAGCGGAGACTGCGATTCTCCTGCTCGCCCATTTGCTTGCATTCTCCAGTAGATTACCGAGCATCTCCTCCATGTCCTCGCGCTGCACTCGCGCGTGAAGGTCGGTAGCAACCGTGACGGAAAAGTCGAGCGAGCGCTCGGCGTGAAGCTTCGCCAGTGTCCGGACGACCGCATCTACGCAAGCCGCCACCGGACACAACCCGGCGCCTGCGGCTCCCGACGCAGCGGCGCGGGCGCGAGCCAGGTGATAGTTGACGTGTCGCGACATGCGGTCGACGTGCTGGACGATGTTGTGGGCGAGTTCGGAATGGCCCTCGGCGGCGGCGCGGTCAGCCTCCTGTGCAAGAAGCGCCAGCGGGGTTTTCAGCCCGTGAGCGAGATCTCCCGCGCTGGCGAGAGCGCGCTTCACAGCTCGGTCGCGATCCTCCAACAGCGCGTTCAACTGGTCGATCAACGGCTGGACTTCGCCTGGATACGAACCATCGATGTGGCGGTGTTCACCTCGGGTCGTGGCGATCAACTTCTCTTTCAGCAACCGGAATGGCGCGACTCCGTGAATCAAGGTGAAGGCGCCGGCGCTCATTAGGAGGCCCCCAACGAAGATGCCGATCCGGTGATCCAGCCTAAGCACCCCAGGCATTCCGTGGATCAGCAGCAGGGAGAGCATGTGCATCAACGCAAGGAGTCCGCCGGTCCAAAGAACCGAAGCGAGAATCAATGTGGAACGAAGCGAGCGGCGCATGGTTACGGCTCACGCATCCGATAGCCGAGTCCACGAACGGTTTCGATGAAAGGGCCTCCGAGTTTGCGCCGGAGTCGGGCCACGAACACTTCCACCGTGTTGGAGTCGCGATCGAAATCCTGGGCGTAGATATGTTGCGTGATCTCGGTTCGAGAGACCACGCGGCCTGCTTGATGCATGAGGTATGAAAGAACGCGGAATTCATGGCTGGTCAACCTCACAGGTTCGCCCGCGACGGAGACTCGCGTAGTCCGCGCATCCAACGCGAGTGGACCGCAACGAAGCTCCACCTGCGAGACGCCTGTGGAGCGGCGAATCAAGGCTCGGATACGGGCGAGCACTTCTTCGATGCGGAACGGCTTGGCGACATAATCATCGGCGCCACCGTCAATGCCTTGCACCTTCTCATGCCAGCTTCCCCGTGCGGTCAGGATGAGCACCGGCGAGAAGATTCCCGCCTCGCGCCATAAACGCAGAAGCGTGAGCCCATCGATTTTCGGGAGACCAAGGTCGAGGACGATTGCGTCGTACTGCTCGGTTTGTGTGAGAAAGTCTGCTTGCTCGCCGTCGTGCGCGCAGTCTACTGCATAACCAGCTTCGGTGAATGCCTTTGCCAATTGCCGGGACAACAGATTTTCATCTTCCACAACCAGGAGTCGCAATCTGGAAACTGTTATAGCGTAAACACGATGAACCGTGGATGAACAGCGCGTTCATCCGTCGTTCAGGCGGGGCGCCTCACAATCGGTGCAAATGACAGGACACTCCTCAGTTTATTTCGGAAACCCGTGGTGGGTCGCATATGGTCATCTCGCATGGGCGGCAGTCTTCGCCGCCTGGCTGTTGATTGGAGTACTGCGGAAGTGGCGGCGCCGGTGGTTGGTGATGCCAGGCGTTCTTTTGCTCTGGGCGCTTTCTTCCTTTCTGATGGTCCACACCGCGTTGGACGTGAATGGCCGAGCGACGCTGCCGACGGAGAACTTTCTGCGCTCGGGCTCCGGACGAGTCCTCGACATTGGGGCAGGCACGGGTCGTTCTTCCTTGATGGTGTTGGAGGCTCGGCCGCAGGTGAGGCTGGTGGCTCTGGATCTGTTCGGCGACTCTTACGATATGCACTTCGGCAAAGGCCTGTCACCCGAACAGCGTCTGATGGCAAATCTGCGAGCGGCAGGCGTCGACCAGCGGGCGAGCATCGCCAAAGGTGATATGCGCGAACTTCCCTACCCAGCCGCTAGCTTTGACGGCGTGGTCAGTTCGTTCGCGATGGATCACCTGAACCGGGAAGGCTCGACGAAGTCAATTCAGGAGGCGGCTCGGGTGCTGAAGCCCGGCGGTGAGTTCCTGCTGACTGTGTTCGCCAAAGATC
>DASQDN010000072.1:0-3520 GCA_035634155.1 Bryobacteraceae bacterium
CGCCAAGAAAGCCCTGCCCGCCGTCGTGGGCGGCGTCGAGATCTACCCGACCGGTGCGATCCTCGGCAAGGCCCTCGAGCCGCTCGCGTCCGGAACCGGCGTCATCGACGTGCTCGTCACCTTGCGCTGACGGGAGGGGCGGCGCGCGGGGTTCATAGCTATTCCTTCTTTCGGACGATGCGCACGCTCGCCAGGTGCCCTCTGATCTCTCGAAGGGACGGAGGGTACGAGGCTGGATAGCGTAGACTCATTGATCCTGGACCTGCTCGAATGGATCGGTCCGAACTCGCGGCCCTACGCCGAAGTCCTGGAGGCATGGCGGACATCATGTCCGCGCCTGCCCGTGTGGGAGGAGGCGAACGACCGAGGGTTTGTCGAACGTCGTCGTGTCCCTGGTCTGGAAGCGCGGGTTTCAGTTACGACTGCGGGCAAAGAGTTCCTTCGCGAGTATCGCCCGCGCCAATGGCCCTAAGGAGGGTATACTCATGCCGGTCCTGCCCCAGTACCGACAGTTCGGCGGTGTCCACCCTGAAACAGCCGCCTTCACCAACATGCTTGCCGCGCGCGGGGTCACTGCGCCACATACGGGCGAACCCTTTTCTGAAGCCATGATCTTTGGCTTAAGTGGAGGACCAGGCGTCGGCTACATCCTCTGGGAGTTCCAGGAACATGGCATGAAGGTCATTGTTCTTGCGTTCCAGCATCTCTGGCAATACCCGGTGGACTACTTCCAGCGGCTTGCCCAACGCATGGGTGTTGCGGTTACTGTTCTCGAGACGGGAAGCAGAAAGGCCGCAGCGCAGAACCTGGAAGATACCTTCGCGCGTGGCCGTCCTGCCGTGGCGTGGGTCGATCGTGCGACGTTACCGTATTTGCAGTTACCCCCGGCAATGATTGGCCATATCGGGCACTTCGTTGTCGCATGCGGCGCGGAGGCCGATCACGTCCTGCTCGATGATAGGGCAAACCGGCCATTTTCAGTTCCCGCGGAAAAATTCGCGGATGCGCGCGCCCGCATTGGCACCTACAAGAACCGGCTGTTGATAATTGAAGAAGCGGAATCAGGAATCGACCTTGCCGACGCGATTCGCCAGGGACTTGCGGCGTGTGTCGAGCACTTGAATTCATCTTCGGAATCTTTTTCGCTGCCGGCCATACGGAAATGGGCGAAACTCATGACCGACTCTAAAAATAAGAAGGGCTGGCCAACCGTTTTCAAAGACAGGCAAGGTTTATATAGTACATTGACCTCGATTTTCGAAGCTATCGCGCTTGAGGGTGCGCCGGGAGGATTGCGCACGCTATATGCCGATTTCCTCCACGAAGCCGCACCTCTCGTTGGGGGTTCCGGACTGGACGCGGTCGCAAACTTATATCGCGACCTCGGTAACCTGTGGAATGATTTTGCCGAAGCCGCCCTCCCCGATACCGTCGCGCCCTTCCGCGAAGCGAAACAACTGCTCCGGGAACGCAATGACATTCTTACCCGAGGAGGAGATGCCTGGCGCGCCACAGGTGCCCTCACAGCGCGGATTGGCGCGATCCGCAGTGCATGCAATCTCGATTTCCCGCTCGACGACGTAGAAGTTGCCGAACTCTTCGCGGAGTTACAGGAACGTCTGCGCGCTCTCCATGCCGGCGAACGCAATGCCGTAGAAACCCTGGCTAACGCGTTTTAGCGGGCGACATTTCATCCGGCGACCTCCTGGTCGCTTGCCGGTACTGAGATCACCGATATGTGTAGAGCTTCCTGGCTCTCCGCCTTTTTTTAATGACGAGGAGGCTCACACGAACAGGGAGACCCGAAACCTGGGACGTATGAGCCTCTGTAGTACCAGGGTGGCCCCGTTCAATTCGGTGAAAATCCAGGGCTTGTTCCCCTTGATCGTCAGAAACGGCGGAGACCCATGACAGAGTCTCCGCCTTTTTCGATGATGTGGAGACGAACGATGCCAGACGACGAGGAGCGGTCGAGGCGCCTGGACATTGCCTGATCGCTTGCTGGCGCTGAAGTCAGCGCGGTTCCAGTTTTGCTTGGGTGGATTTGGTGTGGTACCCTCCGAAGGGAAGGGGCGCAACGCCTGCGTCTCCGTCACGTCCGACATCCTTTTCGGCTGCCTCTGCTCGTGCATCAAGCGCGACAACACAACCAAGGCCGGCGAGACACTGATCCCGGTCATGAGTGGAGATCAGTCATGCACAACGTCTCAGTCGGCCACCACCGGCCCGGTTCCTCACCCTGCACATCCATCCGTACCTTCATCATTGGTCACCTATCGTTCATAGCTCGACTGGCCCTCCTGCTCGGAGTCGCCCTGAGTACCCAGCCCCTGCCGGCCGCGCGGGCCTCGCACACCAACCCGATCTACGTGAACGACAATGCCAGCGGTGCGAACAATGGCAGATCGTGGCCCAACGCCTACCGCGACTTGCAGGACGCCCTGCTGCATGCCGAGAGCGGCGACGAGATCTGGGTGGCGGCCGGCACCTACAGGCCGGGTACCACCCGCAGCGATACCTTCCAGCTCGAGAGTGGCGTGGCGATCTACGGCGGCTTCGCGGGCGGCGAGACCGCTCGCGCGCAGCGCGACTGGCAGGTGAATATCACGATCCTGAGCGGCGAAATCGGGGAGCCCTTCGTCAACGAAGACAACAGCTACCACGTGGTGACCGGCAGTGGGACCGGCGCGAGCGCCATCCTCGACGGCGTCACCATCAGCCGCGGCTACGCCAATGTGGCAGCAAATCTGGGTGATCAAGGCGGCGGGATGTTGAATGACAGCGGCAGCCCGTCGCTGGCCAACGTCACCTTCAGCCGCAACTGGGCCACCTTCGGCGGCGGACTGTCCAACCTGGGCAACAGCAGCCCGACGCTGGCGAATGTGACCTTCAGCAGTAATAGTGCGAATTACGGCGCTGGAATGTGGAACACTGACAACAGCAAGCCCACGCTGGCGAATGTCATCTTCACCGGTAACCTTGCCGACTACGGTGGCGGGATGTACAACGCTGTCAACGGCACGCCAGCGCTGGCGAACGTTACCTTCAGTGGCAATTCGGCCGGGCCCGAGGGCGGCGGCGCGATGTACAACAGCGTCAACAGCAGCCCGACCGTGTACAACTCGATCCTGTGGGGTAACAGCGGCGGGGAGATCGCCACCGCCGTAGCCACGGCCCCCCCGGTGGTGCAATACAGCCTCGTGCAAAACGGCTACTCCGGGAGTGGGAACATCGCCGGCGACCCTCGTTTCGTGGACGCCGACGGAGCCGACAACGTTCCCGGCACGCCCGACGACAGGCTGCGGCTGCGCTCGAATTCGCCTGCCGTGGATGCTGGTAGAAACAGCCTCGTCCGGAACGACACGCTCGACCTTGACGGCGACGGCAACACCGCCGAGCGGCTCCCGCTGGACCACGGCGGCGCCCGTCGCTTCCTGGACGTTCCCGCGACGGCCGATACCGGCGCCGGGAACGCGCCCATCGTTGACATGGGCGCCTTTGAAGCCAGCCCGATCATCTA
>DASQDN010000073.1:0-3016 GCA_035634155.1 Bryobacteraceae bacterium
TGCCGTAAAGCGCGCGCCATTGTAGCCAAGTGCCTCGTCATGATTGCCGGCCAGCAGACACACCGATTGCGGGCGCTTCAGGATGAGCTCGAATACCTGCAACACGGTTTCCAGACCGTAGCCGCCATCATCAAAGAGATCGCCCAGGAGTACGATGCGGGGAGCAAGCCGGACGTTTTCCCGCTTCGACTCGCGGTCAATCAGCGCGAGTGCCGCATTCAATGCCAGCAGGTCTCCGAGGATGTCCCCGATGAACCACAGGGGATCGTCGGAAAGCGTTGCCACCTTCAACGCACGGTCGGACGGGCCATGCCGCTGGTCATCGAAGAGCATCCGCTGCGCGTCCCCTTCCGAGTCGAGCAGCGCCTCGAGCTGCTCCACCGTTGTCCGTATGCGCGCACGCAGACCACCGGGGCGCAGCGAGGCCACGATGTGTTCCCAATCGAGGTCGTACACGTCCACAACGGGCGGAATAGGTGGAGGTGGGATGGGCGGGGAGTTCTCTTCGCCACCCGGAAGTTGCCGATCCCCCGCGGCTCGCGCGGCGTCCGCGCCTACCTCCGGTTCCAGGTTGGCCGACGGCGGCTCCGGTTGCATGCCATCGAGTGAATCGTTCGCCATGTTGTTCACTGGCGCGAATGCAGCGGCTTAGTATTCATCCGACACGAGCGGTTAAAGGAAGCTTGCTGATGCCCTTTGCACTGCGTCCAACTGCGAGCACGTCACCTTCGCTCAGGCCCCGTGGCGCCGTGAGCGGCGTACCGTTCAGAAGCGTTTCATTCGCGGTCCCAAGCGAGGGGTTCACTGTCCATTGTCCATCGGGCTGCCGTTCAATCGTGCACTGCTGCTCTTCCCAGAACTCGGCTTCCGCCCCGAACCGGCGGAGAACGGCCTTGCCAATCACGGTGCGGATGCCAATTTCCAAGGACTCGCCCCCTGAAGTCACCAGTCGGATTCGGCTCGACGTGAGCTTTGGACCAGTCGCCGTCCCGGACTTTGCGGTAGCGCCCGGAATTGCTGAACCCGGGGTTGTCCCTGCCGCGCGAGCCGGCCGCGCGCTGCCTGTCGATGCGCTCGCAGTCTCGGATTTCGGAGAGCGGCCGCTGAGGGCAGCTCGTATCGCAGACGCGGTCGGTCTCGCGGCGGGATCGGGAGAAAGGCAGCGGTGGAGAATCGCGCTCACCTCGGCGTTCTGCGCCGGGGCCGGCATCATCCCGAGCAAAGCCGGTGGCTTGAGGTCATACGCTCGGGCGCGCTTGGCGTACTCTGCTTGATCCTCATGCCAGTAAGGATGCACGCCTGCTAGGAGCTCGTATAAGATCAAACCACACGTAAAGATGTCCGACGCCAGCACGGGAACCGCTCCACGCGTCATGTGTTCGGGCGATCGATAGTTGTCGGTTCCAACGTAGCCCGGGTACCCGTGCCATGGAGCTCTGCGATCGGCGAGCAATGAAAAATCAGTGTCGAAGAGCTTCAGCTGATAGCCCGATTCAAGGGAAGGATCTCTGATCAAGAAGGCGTTTCCCGGCTTAAGATCGGCGTGAACAATTTTCGACTCGTGCAGAGCGGCGATCCCCGCCATGAATACCTTGGCCCACGTGACGTGCCTTGCCCACACGGCAGGGTCTCGCGTCGGCGCTACCTTCGTGCGCTGGTGTGTCTCTCGCTCTTCATCGAGAATGAGATCCAGGGTATGACCGTCTGCGACGAATTCGTAGGCGACGAAATAGGTGCGTCCACCCCACATCTCCTCGAACGCATGGATCTGACGGATCGCATAGTGTGCAGCCTTGCCGGTTTTAATTCTGTTCGACAGCTCCTTCTGGTAATCCACGAACTGGGGATACCAGACAACCGTAGGCGTCGGCGACTTGTATTGCTTGAGAAAGACCTTCTTGCCATCCGGAGCTTCGGCGCCGTATGAAATCGCCATCATCCCCGGGCCGAAGACCTTTGTCACGCGGTATCCGCGTATCGTATCTCCGACTTTGAGCTTCTTCGCCATTTTCGCTTCGGTGGCTTCACAGTCTCAAAGCGAGACTGTCTCCGCGGACCGCGACACGCTGGCGGCGAGTTGCTTGAGCGTGGTACGGAAATTGGCCGGATCCGCAGTAAACTTCTGGAGCGCCTCCTGAGCGTTCAGGCCCTCGTACTCCACCACTTCCCATTCGCTCTTGTCGATCTGACTGAGCCGGTCGTATCCTTCGAAGTTCGGCGCGAACAAGCTGAGGATGATGCGGTTCGCCATGACCACATTCGCCACGTCCTGGAGTGCTCCGCCTTTCGCCTCTGGGATGCTCATTGTTTCCCTGAACGACGCGTCCGTAAAGACCACCACCACCCGCGCGGCATCGCTTCGGTATCTCCACTTGTTGGCGTCCTCGGACTGGGCGCCCTTCGTAGACGCCTCCATGGTCGCTACCTTGTACAGGGCGTCCAGCAGGGATTCCGGCTCGTCGCCGCCGCCCTGCGCTTGCAGCCCGGCAAGCTGAGCTTTCAGGGCCGCCGTGTCACGAACGAAGGGGTTGTCCTCGTACCACTCGAGCCCTTCCGACGGTGCTGATTCGATGTCGCGATAGCCGACGACCTTGCCACGCCAGTCGCGGACAGGGGCAGCATTATTGGCATCCCCTGATTTCAAGGAGTCGACGAACGCCTCGATGTTCTTCCGGAGCGCATCGATGATCGGCGACATGCTCCCACTCACATCGATCAGGAACACGATATCGGCCACACCCTTCGTCTTTGCACGCGTCTGAGGCGCAGCAGTGGGCGCCGCTGGCGCTGCTTCGCCCTGTGAATCAGGACTGGAACCAGCGGGTGTCGCACTGCCCGCCGCTTCGGCGGTCGTAGGGGAAGGTCCCTCAGCAGCCGGAGTTTCTGTCCCATCCAACGGCGGGTCGGCGCCTTCAGTTGTCATAATGTGCTCCGCGAAAGGTTTTTGTGAATGTAGCCGCATGAGGATTGATCTGCGGCCTCGGTTTCAATCTACCGCTTCGCAAGTGAGAGTGGA
>DASQDN010000074.1:0-3324 GCA_035634155.1 Bryobacteraceae bacterium
CCCGTTTACGGGCTTTCGACTCTCATATCTCGAAGACTTCGACTGATAGGGTGTGACCGAAACACCTGGCTCGGCCTCACTGGCCTGGAATTGCATAGTCGTGATCTAACGCAACATGGCCTTCAAATAGAGCCGGTGGAACCGGTCCATGCGGCGTCGGTTCTTCGAGCATGTCGAGCTCGCCTTTCCGCTGGAGAACGCGCTCTTAATTCTTGCGCCTAAGGAGCGGCTGTCCGTGGTCCTGCAGTCACCCACGGTCAGCTTCGCTGGATCATCGGCCGGAGGAAGCGAAACACCGTTTCCGCGATAACGGCGTGACCGGCAGCGGTTGGGTGGATGCCGTCGCGCTGCATAAGCCCGGGCTGCGACTGGAGCTGCGTGGCAATGTCCTGCATCAGAAACGGAATTAGCTGTAGCTTGTATTTGGCAGCCAGCTCACGATAAGCCCCTTCAAACGACCGGATGTACTCGGGGCCATAGTTGGGTGGGAGAGTCATTCCGGCAAGCAGCACCTGGGCGCCGCTCTGCTGGAACTGCACGATCATCTTCTCCAGATTCGCCTTCGTCGAAGACACCGGCACACCGCGCAATCCGTCATTGCCGCCAAGCTCCAAAATCACGACAGCCGGTTTTATGGATAGCGCATAGGCCACTCTCCCGAGCCCGCCCGTTGTCGTATCGCCACTCACGCCCATGTTCACGACCCTATACTTGTAGCCGTTCTTGTCCAGCATTCGTTGCAACTGGTCGGGAAAGCTCCCTCCAGCATCCACCCCGAGCCCCTCGGACAAGCTGTCGCCGAACGCGACGATAACCGGACGCGTGTCGGCCTCGTTTAACTGTTTAGGAGGGGTTCCGCTAGCAGAACCACGCGGCTGCGAATCGGCGTCTGTCACCGGCGATTTCGTACATCCGGAGAGCGCAAGCAGCGTCACACAAAGAGAAAGCAACAAATGCGAATGCATACTAGAAAGGTACCGGGCAGAGACTTCCTATCGTGATCGACGTACGCGGACTTACCAAAGTTATCGACACCGGCATCCATCGGGTGGAAATCCTCAAAGGAATCGACCTCCAGATTCCCGCGGGACAGTTCGCCGCCATCATGGGAGCTTCGGGCAGCGGCAAAAGCACGCTCCTGGGCCTGCTCGCCGGCTTGGATGCGCCGACCACGGGCCAGATCCTTCTTGACGGCGAGGAAATCACCGGTCTTTCCGAAGACAAACTGTCCATTGTCCGAGGTCGCAAAATAGGCTTCGTTTTCCAGTCGTACCAGCTCATTCCCACGTTGACGGCCGAAGAGAACGTGCTGCTCCCGCACGAACTGGTGGGCGCGAATGGCCAGGGCAGCGGCCGTACCCGTGCGCGCGACTTGCTGGCCGAAGTGGGCCTGACCGACCGCATGCACCATTATCCAGTGCAGCTTTCCGGCGGCGAGCAGCAGCGCGTCGCACTCGCGCGAGCCTTCATGGTGAAGCCGCCCATTCTGCTTGCCGACGAACCGACCGGCAATCTGGATAGCGCTAATGGGAAGCACATCCTGGAGCTTCTGATTCGGCTGAACTCGGAGCAGGGAACGACCCTTGTGCTCGTGACCCACGATGCGGCGCTAGCCGCTCACGCGCAGCGACGCATTGTGCTGCAGGACGGCCGCGTGATTCGCGACGAGATCGCAGCATGACAGGCACAGCGTTTCGTATTGCGGTCCGTGAAGCGCGAGCCTCGCGCGGCAAGTTCCTATTCGTGATCGCGGCGGTGGCGCTTGGCGTTGGCTGCCTCACCGGCGTTCGCGGCTTTAGCCAATCGTTTTCCTCCATGCTGCTCCGGGAGGCACGGGCGGTTATGGCGGGTGACATCTCGCTGCGTATCTTCGGGGACTCGACCGCGGAGCAGGAAGCCAAACTTGCGATCCTTGCGACGCGCAATGTGGTCCACACACGCGTCACCGAGACGATGTCGATGGTCTCTTCCGGGGCGAATCCGGACCCGGTGCTGGTCACTTTGAAGGCGGTCGATCCGAAGCTGTTCCCGTTCTATGGCACGCTCGTGCTGTCCCCCGCGGGTAAGCTGAAGAACGTCCTTACACCCAACACAGTGGTGTTGTCGGAAGACGCGCGCATTCGGCTGCAAGCTGAGCCTGGCGCGATGGTCAAGGTCGGCGGCCAGGACTTTCGCGTCGCAGCCATTCTTGCGATCGAGCCTGACCGGATGTCCGGCAGCTTCAACGTCGGCCCGCGGGTGCTGATTTCGCGTGAAGGCCTGGAGCGTACATCGCTGGTACGCCTGGGGAGCCGCGCTTCGAATCGCGTGCTTTTCCGCCTCGATCGGGGAGCCCCGTTTGTCGGCACAGTTCGCGACGAGCTGAGGAAGGCGTTCCCGGAAGCGATGATCACGGATTTTCGCGAAACGAACCCAAACATCGCTCGCGGTCTCGACCGTGCGACCACGTTCCTCAGTCTGGTCAGCCTGATTGCGCTGATCGTGGGAGCAATCGGCGTCTCCACCGCAATGCATGCGCACCTGCAGCAGAAGATGGACACGATCGCGACCCTGAAGAGCTTGGGCGCGCGCTCCGGACAGGTGGTACGCATTTACCTGATTCAGACCGCGCTGCTGGGTTTGTTAGGCGGCCTTGCCGGTGTGCTGGTAGGCGTTGCCGTGCAGCGCATCTTCCCGGAGTTAATCGAGCGCTACTTCCAGATGCGGCCGGACACATGGTTTACGCCGTCATCGGCGATTCAAGGGTTGCTGGTGGGGCTGCTGACCACTTTGCTGTTCACGCTCCCACCTTTGCTCAGCATTCGCCAGATCAAACCCGCACTGATCCTGCGTCGCGACATGGCTCACGTGCGCGCAAGCTGGCGCCGGCGGCTGGCGGACTTGCGGACGCCCATCCTTGCTGGAATCGCGATCTGTATCGGTCTGGCCGCAATTGCGGGATGGCTGATCGACGGGAGCTGGCAGCAGGCGTCCCGCGTGGGAGCTTATTTCGTCGGTGGACTGCTGGTGAGCCTGGCGCTGCTGTATGGTGTCGCCGCCTTGCTACTAAGGGTGCTGCAGGCAATCGTGTTGCGCGTTCCCATGCCGGTCACGATGCGACACGCCTTGTCGAATTTGTACCGGCCGGGCAGCCAGGCGCGGTCTGTACTCACCGCGCTCGGAGTAGGAGTCATGTTTACGTTGACGGTGTTCCTCATCCAGCGGTCCGTGCTTGCCGAGATTCGGCGGAGCGCCCCGCCCGGCATGGCGAATGTATTTTTCATCGACATCACGGCCGATCAACGGGAACAGCTGGTAGCGCTTATCGGTACGCATCCGGGAACC
>DASQDN010000075.1:0-3514 GCA_035634155.1 Bryobacteraceae bacterium
CTCGAGCGCATCCGTCAGGCGCCATTCGTAACGTTGGAGCCTACCAAGGACATCCCTGTGGGACCGGTCTATGTTGATGCAGGGGGTAGTGTTTGGGCGGCCCCTCTCGATCGCGGGCTGATGTACATCAAAGGACTCGGCAGCAAACGTGTTGTCGTGGCTGGGCTCGATAAAGGCGTAGTACATTCGATTGCGGGATTTGACAACGAGCTTTGGATCGGACGCCAAAACGGGGAACTCACGCACCTGTGGTTCTACGGCGGGGCCATCCGCCGCGCGACGACCTATGGTCGCAGGGACGGGCTTCCCGGCAACACCGTATCTTCTGTTCATCGGAGCGCGAATGGGACCGTGTGGGCAGGGACCATCGGGGGTGGTGTCGTGAAGTTCGGCAGCAAAGGATTTGTAACCTACAACGCTGCCGGAGGTCTTGCCTCGAATGTGATTACTTCGATTGCTGACACTCCAGACGGGTGGACGTGGTTTGGTACGCCACGTGGACTCAGCGGCTTTTCGCAGGAACGATGGCACACGTTTATCTCTACGGACGAATTGCCTTCGCGCAACATCAGCTCACTCTTTACGGACAGCACTGGGGTTCTATGGGTGGGTACGGTCGCAGGATTGGCCGTTCGCCGGGCGGTCCGGATGCAATCGCTCGCGGGCTTGGTGGGAGATACGATTCTCGGCATTGCGGAAGACCGCGTGGGTTGGCTTTGGATATCCACGACCACTCGCGTACTGCGCGTCGACCGGAAACGGCTATCGACGGGGGCTGCGAGTGCGGAAGATTTTTGGTCCTACGGACGATCGGACGGGCTGATCGGCGCCGAAGGGATCAGACGGCAGCGGTCGCTGCTGGCAGATGCTCACGGACGTATATGGCTCGCCTCGCGTCATGGCCTGTCCGTCTTTGATCCACGGCGCGCGCGGGAAAACGGCGCCCCAGCCGTCGTAGACATTCACCGGGTCTACGCTGACGGCGAGGCGCTCGAGCTAGGTTCGACAATCCGTGTGCCTCCTCTGCATCGGAGGCTAAGGATCGGCTATGCCGGTTTGAACCTCTCGTCGCCAGGGCGAGTTCGCTTTCGGTACCGAATGGACCCATTCGACCGGGAATGGAGTGAGTCCGCGGTGGCTCGCGAAGCCGTCTACACCAACCTCGGTCCCGGCGAGTACCGCTTCCGAGTAATAGCTAGTAATGCGGACGGTGAGTGGAACGGTGAAGAGGCTGCGATTCGAATTGCGGTGCAGCCGGCATTGTGGCAAACGCTCTGGTTCAGAACGTCTGTTGCATGCATTTGTGCCGCGGCGATACTATTCGTGTACCGTCGGCGCCTTCAACACCTGAAACGCCAGTTAAACATCCGTTTCGAAGAAAGGCTCGCGGAGCGCACGCGGATCGCGCAGGAATTGCACGACACTCTACTGCAAGGTTTCCTGAGCGCATCTATGCAGCTGCACGTGATTGCGGACCGTATGGCCACCCACTCCGAAGTAAAGCCGCAACTCCATGCTGTCCTGAACCTCATGAGGCACGTGATCGACGAGGGACGTAACGCGGTGAGGGGGCTTCGGTCCTCGCGAAGCGAGTCCCTCGACCTGGAAGAGGCATTCTCCACCTTACAAGGCGAACTGGGGAACGAAGCCGTGGACCTACGCGTGGTCGCATTGGGCACGCGCCGGCCCTTGCATCCAATCTTGCGGGACGAAGTGTATCGGATCGGCCGAGAGGCGATCATCAATGCCTTACGGCATTCTGGCGCCACTCGCATTGACGCAACCATCGAATACACTGCTCGGCGTTTCCTGGTTTCCGTTCGTGACAACGGCTGCGGCATCGATTCCGCCATTCTGCAACAAGGACGGGACGGCCACTGGGGATTGCCAGGGATGAGAGAAAGGGCAGAACGCATCGGCGCCAAGTTGCGCGTATGGAGCAGTACCAGCACCGGAACCGAGGTAGAACTGTATGTGCCTGGCCATGTCGCATTTCGCGGGACAGGCACGGCGGGATTCTTGAAAAGGCTTGGTTGGCTGTATCCATTCAGAATGTTCCATAACGGGAGGGAAAGGTGAGCGACACGCAACCGATTCGCATCGTCGCAGCCGACGATCACCCGCTGCTACGGCAAGGTATCGCTGCAATCATCAATGCCCAGCCCGATATGGTGCTGGTGGCAGAGGCAAGCACGGGTAGGGAAGCGATTCAGAAGTTCCAGGAGTACAAGCCGGACGTGACTCTGATGGACTTGCGGCTGCCGGATATCAGTGGTATCGATGCCATGATTGCAATTCGCAGCCAGTTCCCTGATGCACGAATCATAATTCTGACGACGTTCGAAGGAGACGTCGAAATCGCCCGTGCGCTGGAAGCAGGAGCGCTAGCTTATCTCACCAAAAGCATGCCGCCACGTGAGCTCGCCGACGCTATCCGCCACGTTCACGCCGGAAAGAAGCGCATTCCTCCGGAAGTCGCGGCCCGGCTTGCCGAATATGTCGGAGACGACGTGCTGACGCAGCGCGAAGTAGATGTGCTGAAACATCTCGCCGGCGGCAATCGCAACCGCGACATTGCCGATCGGCTGGCGATCTCGGAAGAGACGGTCAAAGTGCACATCAAGCACATCATGCAGAAACTGAACGCGAGCGATCGCACCGAGGCTACTGCCATTGCGATCAGGCGGGGGATCATTCAACTTTGATGTGAGTAGAGTTAACTCGATCGAGTTACCAAAAGGTGACATTCTCTGGGGATTCTTTTTGGCCGGTCTTGCCGTATGCTGAGGCTACAGGCTCTGCACAGAGGCACTGGCGCAAGGAGAACCTCCGCTGCTACTGGTCAATTCGATCTTCCCGCGAGGCAGGGTAGGAGCAGGGCTCCTTCTGTTACGGACGGCTCTCGGCATTGTTGTCGTTGCGCATAGTGCGCTCCTGCTGACTGGGAATGCGAGCACGACATCGGGCAGTGTTCTGGCTGGGCTACTCGGCGTGGCGTCAGGCGCGCTACTGATCATCGGATTTCATTCCGTGCTTGCCTCCATCTTTGTTGGGGGTCTATGCGCATATCCGTTTTCATCTGCTGCGTTCAGCACACATGTGTTCGACTGCGGGAATACGGCTGTTCTCGGTTGTGTGGTCGGCCTTGCGCTCGTGCTGCTTGGACCAGGCGCCTTTTCGGCCGATGCCCGACTGTTCGGGCCGCGAGAGATCATCATTCCGCCCGTAACGGATCGCACCTCTGCCGGTCTTGACTGACGCCTTGTTAGGGACTTCGCCGCCGCCTTGTCAACTTCAAACTCGAGCCAAGGGAGCGAAGGCCCGTCCTGGAAGTATCCGTCCCAGCGCCGTCGGCAACTTGCTCGACGTCCGTGATCGAAGCCGGAACGCGACGCTCTACAGCCTGGTGCAATTGCGGGTACCGCGATAGCGGCGCAATCATTAGAGAATCGCACCGAGTTGTTGCAAAAGACGTGACCAGCTCGGCCCTCAGCAATGCCATGGTAGCCGTCTG
>DASQDN010000076.1:0-9360 GCA_035634155.1 Bryobacteraceae bacterium
CAGGGCGCTCCTGTGTCTTGCCGACATTTGCGAAGTCGGCGTTGGTTCTAACGTTGACAGGGGCGCCGCTTTGAATCTGCAGAATCCCCTCCAGCGCCCAGCCGCCCAGCAAGGTATCGGTGAAGCGATTCCATCCGCTTCCGAACTGACGTCCTTTGCCGAAGGGCAGATCGTATACGTAGCCGACCTTGAATGCGTGCTTTATATCGAAGCTGGCACGCGACCAGTCGGCGCGGCGGTTGAACATGTCCTGGTCCTTGGCCTCGGCGAGCGAGGATTGATCGTCCATGACTTTGCCCCAGGTGTAGCTGGCGAGCATCGACAGACCTTTGCTGAAGCGCTTGGTCAGCTTGGTTTGCAGTGAGTTGTATTCCGAACTGAATACGTTGCTGCCGCCATCGAGATTGCCGGTGAAGCCCGAGGAAGCGAGCAGACGGCGCGGCGCCACATCGCCCGGAGCGGGAGTTGGCGCATTGTTCCAGCCCACGTAGCCGATCTGGTTGCGATTCGCGGATCCGACATAGCCCACATCGAGCGCAAGGTCTTCCATCAACTCGCGCTGGATGAAGAAGTTCCACTGCTGCGAGTACGGTGTGCGGTTGTTGGGATCCTGCGGCCAACCCCCGATTGCCTGTGTGCTGCCAAAGCCGGGACCTGGATCCGAGATGGACAGGTCAGGCGTCAGCGTGCGGTTCGGGCTCAGTTCCTGCTGCGGCAGATACGGCCAGAACTTGCGGAGATCATTCAACTCCTGCATGTAGGTGCCGTTGAAAAAGATTCCAAAGCCTGCGCGGATGACCGTCTTCTGGTTGAGCTGATAGGCCAGCCCGACGCGGGGAGCGAAGTTCTTCATCCGGCTTTGCATGAGGGATTTGCCATAGCCGTATGTGCGAGGCGGCTCGTTTACCTTGCCGGTCACAGGATCCGGCAGCGGATTCACGCCCGCCCACATGAGCTGCGCTTTGTATTCGCCGCTGGTTGTATCGCGCGTGATGAGCAGGTTGCCCAGCTTGTCTTCGGCATCGTAGGGGCGATTGAAGCCTTCCCAACGCAGGCCGAAGTTCATGGTGAGCTTATCGGTCATGCGCCAATCGTCTTGCACGAAGATGTGGAACGCGTTCTGCCGGCCTTGCGCGTTTGGCACGCCGGAGCCGCGACGAATGTAGGACGGATAGCCGAGCAGCAACGTGGCGAAACTGTTGCCGGAGTTGCGGTCCAGATCGGACGCGGTGGTTTCACGCCAGAAGTCCGCGTTGCCGTTCGTGGGATTGGCGAAGAACGCGTCCATCATGCGGCGCGTGAAGCCACCGCCGACCCGGAACGAGTGGCGGCCCCACATTTTCGAGATCTTGGCATCGTACTGGTAATCGGTGTCGATGATGGTTTCGCCGCCGCCGCCGCCGAGGGTGAACTGCCCGGTCGCAGCGAATGCCGGTACGGGATCACACCAGGCTTCGCTGTCGAAGATGGTGATACCTGCTTTGGCCAGTGTATCGGCGCGCGTCACTCCGTTGCGGTAGGAGGCGCATCCCGGGTTGTTCGGGTGGTTGTAGCCGAAGCGAGCTTCCAAGACGGTGGTCGGATTGAACATGTGATTCCATCCGAGTCCGAAATTGTCCGAATCGATTCGAACGGCGTTCGTGAAGGTGGGGAACGTGGCCGGGTTGGTTTGTCCAACGCGCTGACGAAGATAGCGAGCCCAGATGTTGTCCGTCGAGCTGAACGAGTGATCGCCGCGCATGACGAGGATGTCACGGTCGTTGCGCGTTCCTTCCGACTGCACGTAGTTGTTCACAAGCCCTGCGCGATTCGGCAGTGGAAGCAACAGATCTACCAGCATCTTCATGCCGGGGTTAATGCGGTTCGGCGGGATGATGTTGTTCGGGAACTGCTGGCGCACGGTTTGGCCTTGCGCGTTGATCGTTGTTGTCAGCGGGTCGTAGATGTTGGTTCCGCTATTGGAGAAGTCGCCCAGGCGCTGCTCTGCCACCGCTGTGGTATTGATGGCCGTATTACCGCGGCGGAAGCGATACCCTTCCCAGCTCACAAACCAAAAAGTAGATTCGCGGCCGTTGTAGATCTTAGGCAGAACGACCGGTCCGCCGAGCGCTACGCCGTACTGATTCTGGCGGAAGGGCACCTTGCCGCGGCTTTGCGCGTTCGCGAACCAATCGTTGGCATCGAACTTATCGTTGCGAAGGTACTCGTAGATGCTGCCGTGCAGGTTACGTGAGCCCGACTTGATCGAGAGATTGACGTTAGCTCCGGCGCTGCGACCATATTCAGCCGAGTTGTTGGTGGCGACGCGGAACTCCTGGATGGAGTCCATGGGCGGCGCTCCAACACCGGAACTCATGTACATCATGTTGTTGTCGACGCCGTCGATAGTGAAGTTGTTGTCCTGCTGGCGCTGGCCGTTGATGGAGATCTGACGCATGCCGGCCTCGCCGCCTTTGGATTGCGCGGGGCTGATGTCGCTCGATCCGGGCATCATCACCATGAGGCGGGTAAAGTTGCGGCCGTTGACAGGAATTCGTTCGAGCTGGGAGGTGGTGACGACACCGGCGACCGCTGCTTCCTGTGTCTGCAGCATAGGCGCGGTCGCGTTGACTTCGATGCGTTCGGTCACTTCACCGACGTTCAGTTGGATATCGACTTTGGCGACGGCCCCGGTTTCAAGAACGATGTTTTGGACGGCTTGGGTCTTGAAGCCTGGGTTGCTCGCCCTGACTTCATACGTGCCGGGAATGAGCGGGGAGAAGGTGTAAGCGCCCGCGTCGTTTGTGGTGACGGTACGGTTCACGCCGGTCGCGGTGTTCACGGTGACAACCGATACACCCGGAATCGGCGCTCCGGAAGAGTCCGAAACAATTCCGGTGATGGATGAGTTGCTGGTCTGGGCGAAAATCGTTCCCGTACTCCAAAGAGCCGCAATCGAAATCAGCGCCAGGACATACCTCAAAATCTTAGACATACTTGACCTCACGCCCTCTGCCTAGCGGGTTAACGTTTAACCCGTGATCGGGCGATTATATAACCCGAGTCGAGATATTACAACTGCTTGCGCCATCTTTTTCGGTGAATCGGCTGTCTAAGGTCAGGTATGATCTCCGATGTGCCTAGAGCGCGAATTGTTGCTGCAGCCGCCGTGGTCCTTGCCATAGTCCTCGCGCGAGAGACTCACGGCCAAGGCATAGCTTCGGGCGGTCGGGCTGCGGCTGCGCGCGCAGCCGCTTCAGGTAAGCCGTGGCCGGTTGCTTTTTTCGATACAGCTCTTGCTTCGGGCGTTCGGATGCGCTTCACGTCGGGCGATGAGATCCGAAAGAAGTACATCGTGGAGGCTAACGGAAGCGGCGTTGCGTTCCTCGATTACGACAGCGACGGGCTGCTCGATCTGTTTTTGGTGAACGGCTCGCGACTGGACCCGAAAAAATCGACGGCGACGAATTACCTGTACAAAAACGCCGGTGATGGCAAGTTCGTCGATGTGACGGCGACAGCAGGACTGGCAAGATCGGGCTGGGGCAATGGCGTGTGCGCAGGCGACATCGACAATGACGGAAATCTGGACCTTTACGTGACGTACTGGGGACCGAACGCGCTTTATCGCAACCGTGGTGATGGGACGTTTGCAGATGTCAGCCTCAAGGCCGGCGTCGCGGGTCACGCGAAGCAGTGGAGCACCGGATGTACGTTCGTGGATTACGACCGCGATGGGCGACTGGATTTGGCGGTGACTAGCTACCTCGATTTCGACGTCGCGAGGACGCCTTTGCCAGGACAGAAGCCGTTTTGTTTGTGGAAAGGCGTTCCTGTGTATTGCGGCCCACGAGGTTTGCCTCCCGGCAATGTCGCGCTTTATCGCAACGAGGGAGACGGTACGTTCAGAGACGTTTCCGAGCGGTCGGGCTTCCGATCGCAGGCGGGCTGTTACGCGTTCACAGCGGTGGCAACCGATTTCACGGGCGACGGTTGGCCGGATGTGTATGTTGCTTGCGATTCCACCCCGAGCTTGTTGTTCCGCAACCAGCGTGACGGGACGTTTCGCGAAGTGGCGACCGAATCAGGATTGGCTTATAACGAGCACGGTACCGAGCAGGCGGGTATGGGCGTGGCGGTGAGCGACTTCGATAACGACGGCCGCCTCGATGTGATGAAGACCAACTTCAGCGGTGATTATCCGAATTTGTACCGCGGGTCGGGCAAGGGCATTTTCAGCGATGTCGCCACCAGGGTCGGCCTTGGAGTCAATCCCGACCACATTCTGTGGGGCGCCGGGTTCGCCGACTTGGATAACGACGGTCTCCAGGACGTAGTCCAGGTCAGCGGGCACGTGTATCCCGAAGCCGAGAAGATCGACAAACGGGAGGCCTACAAGCGGCCACGCTTGGTTTATCGCAATCTCGGCGGAGGCAAGTTTGAGGATGTCTCGGCTGTGTCGGGTCCGGGTAGTGCGGCAGCGGCCTCGAGTCGGGGCGCGGCGTTCGGCGACTTCGACAATGATGGCGACATCGACGTGCTGATCATGAATATGCACGAAGCTCCGTCGCTGTTGCGCAACGATCTTGGCGCCGCGCATGGATGGGTGAAGTTTGTTCTGCAGGGTACCGCTTCGAACCGGAGCGCGATCGGAGCCATCGTGACGATTGAAGCGGCAGGTGTGCGGCAGAGTTCGGTCGTCCTCAGCCAGTCGAGCTTCTTGTCAGTGAATGATCTTCGAGTGCACTTCGGCTTGGGATCGGCGGCCCGAGTGGATCACGTGACTGTGCAGTGGCCGTCGGGCACGGTGGAAACTTTTCCTGGCGTCCAACCCGGGGCGCTGTACAAGTTGTTGGAGGGCTCCGGGCAAACGTCGGCGGAGCCTTTGGAGAGACGTTTCTAACGAGCATGAGGGCGACTTCCATCCTGCTGGTTATGGTTATGTATGCCCGATCGGCAGATGTCGAAGCGCTGTCGGAGTTAGCGAAGGCGGGCGCTGTCGAGAAACGCTACGACGAAGCCGCTGCCCTTTGGGACAAGGCCTTGCAAGCGGCGCCCGGGCATTTTGGATCGTTGTTCAACTTCGGGTTCATGCGGTATTCGCAGGGACTTCATGCAGACGCGGAGAAACTGCTGGCGCGGGCCGCGCGGGTGCAGCCGGGCGACTTCAACGCACGGTACGTGCTCGGGTTGACGCTGATACAGCTCGATAGAAGAGAAGACGCGTTGCGGCAGTGGCGGGCCGCGCTCGCGATTCAGCCAGCGAATTTGAAGTTGATGTTGGTGATGACGGTCGAATATGGAAGGGGACGATACTTCCGGGAGGCTTGCAACCTAGGCAGGAAGGCAGTCACGCTAGCGCCGCAAGATGAGCGTGCGCACCTGATCGCGATCAAAGCTTGCCAGGATGCGGGTGATGCCGGCGCTTTCGACCTGGCTCAGAAGGCGGCTAAATTGTTTCCCGATTCGGCCCGGACGAACTTCGAATATGCGTTTCAGCTTCACAAGGCGGGCAGGAGCGAAGAAAGCCTGCCGCTGTTGCAGAAGGCTATGCGAAACGATCCTGCGTACGAGGAGCCGCATTTTCTTTACGGCGAGCTGCTGCTGGCCCGCGACGAATTCGAGGAAGCCGCGACACACTTCCGATCTGCCTTGCGCATACGGAAGGACTTTGTGGGCGCGTGCGTGTCGTTGGCGAGAGCGTTGGTAGGCGCGGTGAAGGATCACGATGCAGTCCGCGAACTGCGGCGCTGCATCGAAATCAACCCCACCCATCCGCAGCCGCGGCTGCTTCTCTCGCAGATCTACTTCCGTTTGGGTGACGAGCAGGCAGCCGAGAAAGAGAAGAACGAGTCGCTGCGCCTGCGGCGTGCGAACCCGGAAGCGATGGAAGCTCCGCAGGGGCGGCCTTTTCCATGACAGGACGCCCTTCCCCTGAGTAGCTCCCGGGGTTTAACGAATCGAGTCGATCATGCTGCTGACCTGCAGCGATGTGGAGCTAAAGCCGTATGTCCGAAGCGCGTCTCGCACTTCGTACAGACAGGCCTCGTAAGCAGGGAACTCCACAACAGTGGGAAGGCCGTGAATGATCTGTGGATTGATAGGAAAGGAGACTCCGGCGAGACACTCCAGCAGGTCTTCGAGGAGACGGGGGTCGGTGCTAACGCGCACCTGCACGAGTTCGCCCTTGGCTCCCGCAAGCACAGCATGCTCCGGGACGGCAGTAGACCAAACGCTCATAGATTCCTCCATGGCGATCGGCTCACCTGAAAACGAAAAAACCCTGGACTGGGAGTCGCAGGGTCAGAAAGATCTCGGAGACCGACTCGCCTTTAGCACTTTTTTACGTGGTTGCAATTAGCTTCGAATCCGGGTGAGCGGACTCTAAATCAATCCACGTTTACGGGTTCAGAATACCACTGCTTGGCGCCGGGGGCAAGAGTTTTGTTGATACGGTGGAAAGGTGGAGACAGGCTTGGTGGTGGTGCTGGTGGCGCCTCGAAATCCTTTGAATATAGGAGCGGCGGCACGGGCCATGAGCAACTTCGGGTTCTTGCGCCTACGCGTGGTGAATCCTTATGACGTCGCGTATGCTGAGGCCAAGTCTGCCGTCAACGCCGCAGCCGTCCTGGAGGCTTCGGAACAGTTTGCCACCGTGGCCGAGGCGATTGCAGACTGCTCGCTTGTGGTGGGGACCACGGCGGTCGGAAACCGAGCGTTGCAGCATCCGCTGCGTCGACTCGAATACGCAGGGCAGGAGATCGGGACACATGCCCGATCGGGTTTGGTCGCGCTGTTGTTCGGATCGGAGAAGTTCGGACTGAGCAACGAAGACATGGCGCGCTGCCACTGGCTGATGCGCATTCCAACTCGTGACGAGCATCAGTCGATGAACCTTGGCCAGGCCGTGGCGGTGTGCTTGTACGAACTTGTCCGGCGAGAAGAGGCCGCGACTCAGGAGGGGGCTCCGGTCCGCCTGGCTCGCGCCGAGGATGTGGATCGTATTGCCGACATGCTGGTAGAGGCTGCCGAGACGTCCGGATATTTGAAAGACCTGACGCGCGAATCGAGCGAGCAAAAGATACGGCGGATGATACGGCGGTTGAACCTGCAGGACCAGGATGCGGCGATGTGGCTCGGGCTTCTACGCCAGATCCTGTGGAAACTGAAGGCCATGCTACGGTGAAGGACATATGAAGTATGCCGTTGCCTTTCTTGCCCTGTTCTCGGTGGCTGCGAGCGCCCAACAGAGCGTGTTCGCATCGCGCCGCGCGCCTGGATTCTCTTTGCCCGACCAGAAGATGAAGCAGCACGACCTGCAGGACTATCGCGGCAAGGTGGTGGTTTTTGACTTCATGCGAACGGACTGTCCCAAGTGTCAGGCGCTGACTCCCGTCTTGGAGCAATTGAAGGCTAAATACGGCGACAAGATTCAGGTGCTGTCGGTTGTGCCCGCGAATGGGGTCGATAACCTGCAGACGGTTGCCAGGTACGCTACCCAATACAAAGCGACTAGCCCATTTCTCTTCGACTGTGGGCAGATGACCGCCTCTTATCTGCAGATTACGCCCAAGAATCCGACCATTCACCTACCTTCGGTCGTAGTGGTGGATAAGGTGGGCATGATTCGCAAGGACATCAGCGAGGAAACCTCCGGCGGACTGACGCTGCAGACGCTTACCACCGCGATCGACCCCCTGCTGAAGTAACATCGACCGCAACAGTAAAATACTGTGCAATTTTCGTTCCGAAGTCAGCTCGCTCTGGTAAAATGAACGCGAGATGAGTCTTCTCTCGCCCAGACTTCAGCTACGGGTTGCACAGAAACAGATCCTTACCCCGGGTCTGGTCCAGATGGTCACTGTCCTTCAGCTCAACCGGCTGGAGCTGAAGGAAATGATCAACGCCGAGATGGCGGAAAACCCCGTTCTCGAAGAGAGCGTGGAAGCCGGCGATGAGATGACGCAGGAAGAGGTGCAGTCGCTTTTAGAGCGCGAGCGCCTCGGGGATCCCGCTGATTCGGCGCTGCTTCAGTCGATGAGCGAATCGACCAACGGCACGGTGGACTCGTACTCGGAAGGGGCGCCAGAGCCCGTGGCAGCGGACGGCGCGGCGGCCGGGGCGGACGTTGCTGAGCCAAAGACCGATGCCGACCCGTTCGATGAAATCGACTTCGGTTCGTTCTTCGAAGACTACCTGGATCCCGGGTATAAGACACCGTCGAGCGAGTCGGTGGAAAAACCGTCATTTGAGACGTTTCTATCCTCGCCGGTCACGCTCGGTGAGCACCTCCAGCGGCAACTCGCGATGGAAGTGCTGCCCGAAGAGATTCATGACGCCGCGATGGCGATCATTGGCAACTTGAATGATGATGGCTACCTGCCGATCCCGATCGAAGAGATTGCCGAGCAGGAAGGCCACACGGTCGCGACGGTGGCAACCGCGCTGCAGTTCGTCCAGTCGTTGGAGCCAGCCGGCGTAGCAGCTCGCGATATGCGCGAGTGCCTGCTGATTCAGCTAGAAATGGCGAACGCCAAGGGCGGCGTCGCGTGGCACATCATTTCCGATCACCTGAAGCTGCTGGAAACCAAGCAATTCAAGGAAATCGCAAAGCAGCTCGGGCGGCCGCTAGAGCACGTGCAGATTGCCGTGAATATGATCCGCCACCTGGATCCACGTCCGGGCCTGCGGTATTCGGGGCAAAGCGCGCGGGCCGTGGAGCCCGACGTCTACATCTCCAAAGACGCGGACGATTACATTATTCAACTCAACGACGAGGACATCCCTCAATTGCGTTTGAACTCGCAATATCGGCGGATGCTGGATCGCGACCAGGAGCCGAGCAAAGAAGTTCGCAATTACGTGAAGGAGAAGTATGCGTCCGCGCTGCAGTTGATGAAAAACATCGAGCAGCGGAAGCAGACGATCCTGAAAGTTTGCCAGTCGATTGTGCGGCGGCAGCGCGACTTCCTGGAACTCGGGCTGGATGAATTGAAGCCGATGATGATCAAGGAAGTGGCTGAAGAGATTGGCGTACATCCTTCGACGGTGAGCCGTGCGGTTGCCAGCAAGTACGCGCACACTCCGCAAGGTGTATTCGAGCTTCGCTACTTCTTCTCCGAAGCGGTGCAAGGTCCTTCAGGCGGCGGCACTCCGCTGTTGATCTTGAAGCGGCGGGTGAAGAAGATGATCGAGGAAGAGGATCCCAAGCAGCCGCTGACCGACGAGCAGATTACGGCCAGGCTACAGTCCGAGGGGATTCAGGTAACTCGCCGCACCGTGGCCAAGTATCGCGAAGATATGAAGATTCCGTCGACGCATCAGCGGCGGGTTCGAGAGTAATCGCCAGCCTCCGCATTATGCCCGTGTCCGGACGCGCTA
>DASQDN010000077.1:0-2069 GCA_035634155.1 Bryobacteraceae bacterium
GATTGCCGAACACTACCCGACATCGGCGTACAACGTGGCCCGAGTCGCAGGGTCGAACGGCAAGGTTTGAGAGGCAGAACGAAAGGTGCTGAAAGAACGGCTCAAGGCAATTATGCCGGGTGGATCGTCTACCGGATCGCCTACCCCGACTGTAAGTTTAAGAAAACAGGAATGATTCTGCTGATTACGAATCAGCCGCTCTACCAGCTGAGCTAGGGTGGCCCGTACCCTTCCATTGTAATCTCACTCCGCCGCCTCTGTCACCCTGAACACCTGACGCGCCTTCACACCCTGAAGCCGCTGCACAATGCCTGACGGCCAGCGAATCTCCACATCCACCTGGGCGACATCTGGACCCAGGCCGAAATGCATCGGGCCTGCGCTTGACGATGAATAGCCTGCGGTCATAAAGCGCTGGTCGTAGCTCGCGAACTTGCCTGCCGACACCTTAACCGCCGCCCCCACACCATCGCGATTCGACTTCGTCCCCACCAGTTTCAACGCAATCCACGAGCCTACGTCCGGACTCGCATTCCGCCAAATCTCAGCCGGCTTAGCCAACGCCGTCACCACCACGTCGAGCCGCCCATCGCCATCCAAATCCCCCACCGCCGCGCCCCGATGCCGGGCCGGGGGCTGCGTCGCAAAACCCGCCTCCGCCGTCAACGGCGCGAACGTCTTACCGGCAATGTTCCGCAGCACCGAGTTGTGCTGCTCCACCGTCACCCTCGGAGCGGCATTCAAGGACTGCACATGCCCGCGCGACACAAACGCATCCCGCCAGCCATCATTGTCGAAGTCCGCGAGATTCACCGAGAACCCGGCCATCGTCAGACTCGCAGCCGCCATGCCCGTGCGAGCCGTCACGTCGGTGAACACGCCGTTGCCCGCATTCCGATACACCGGGAACGTCTCGTTGTCCAACGCCACGAGCATCAAATCGAGCAGCCCGTCATTATCCAGATCGCGAGCATCAGTCCCCATCCCCGAAATCGACTCGCCGCTATCGAGCAGCGCGGTCCCGCTCTCAAACGCCACTTCCTCGAACCGCTTTCCCTCGCGATTGGCGAACATAGTGTTCGTCGCCTTGTCATTCGGCACGAACACATCGGGCCAGCCATCGCCGTTGAAGTCGCCGGCGGCGACACCCATGCCTTTGCCCGGGTGCGCGCGCAGCCCATACGCCTCTGACGCGCGCCGGAACGTGCCCCCGCCCGCATTCAGGTACAGGTCATTCGGAGTGCGCTTATAGAACTTGGGATGGCAATACTCGCGCACCCCCGTATCCATGCAGGCGCGTTCGGTCTCGCGATCCCACGCCAGGTAATTCACGACGAACAAGTCCAACCGTCCATCGCGATTCGCATCCATCCACACGCCGCCCACCGACCACAGCGGCCCCGCATTGGCATCGCGAGCCTCGATGCCCGTACCCGAGGTCACGTCGCTGAACGTGCCGTTCCCGTTGTTATGAAATAGCGTGTTCTTATGCACGCCGCCGACGAACAGGTCCGCAAACCCGTCGTTGTCGTAATCGCCGACCGCGACGCCCATGTCGAACCCCGATCCAGCGACGCCGGCCTTCTCCGTCACATCCGTGAACCGACCCTTGCCGTCGTTGGCGAACAACCGGTTGGCGTACTTGCGGTCGTCCTTCCGCAGCGTGGTCACGTTCGCGCCATTGGCGAAGTAGATGTCCAGGTCGCCGTCGTTATCGTAGTCGAACAAGGCGACGCCGCCGGCCATCGTCTCAGGCGCGTGACGATTCGGCGTCTCCGAGTTCTCCAAGCGGAACGGAATCGGCTGATACTCGAACCGGATCTGGGCCAGCGCCGCCCCATCCAACAGGCAGATGGAAAGCAGGAGCGCCCTCATAGAGCGACTCTAGTTCAGCACCTGCAACGGATTGGTGCTCGGCTTGCCCGGCGCCGGACGAGGCACCTGCAGATCCGGCATCGGATCGGCCTGGAACAGCCGCCGCGTCATCTTCGCAATTCGCCGAGCCCACTTGTTGGCCCTTTCCCTGCGAGCGCTGTCCGTTGCGATGCCCGTGCTCGCGTACATGTTCC
>DASQDN010000078.1:0-1963 GCA_035634155.1 Bryobacteraceae bacterium
AGTTGTCGCTCGTCACTGCCCGCAGACTCACTGCATCCGCTGGATAGGTATCCGACGTCCAATGCCAAGCCCCACCTGACTCATGCAGAAACCCGGTCTCCTCCAGGAAACGGCACAATTCAGCGACATTGTGCGGCCCGAAAACCTCACCCGCACGAATCGGTAGTTCAAACGCCGCGCACCGCAAATGATTCAACGCGATTTCCAGATTATCCGGATTAATAAACGCATGCTCGGGCGAGCGTTCGAAGAAATACTCCGGATGCTCGACGATGTACTGATCCACGGGAGCGCTCGACGCAACCATCACCGCAATGGACGCCGTCGACCGGCGCCCCGCGCGCCCGGCCCTCTGCAGCGACGAAGCAATTGTCCCCGGATAGCCCGCCATCACCACCGCCTCCAATGACCCAATATCGATCCCCAACTCCAAAGCGTTCGTCGACACCACGGCGCGTATCCCACCTTCGCGCAGCAATCGCTCGATCTCCCGCCGCTCGCGAGGCAGATAGCCGCCTCGATACCCACGAACCGACTCGGCCCCCATTGGCAGTCGCTCGCAAGCCGCCTTCAAATACGTCAGTAACACCTCGGTGGCCAGCCGGTTATTCGCAAACACCAGAGTCTGCTGCCCGCGATCGATAAACTCCAGGGCGATTTTCCGCGTCTCATGCAGATAACTCCGCCGGAGTCCGAGCTGCTTATTCCCCACCGGCGGATTGTAAACAACGAAGTACTTCTCTCCGGAAGGCGCGCCGTTGTTATCCACCAGTTCGAACGGCAGCTCCGTCAATGCCTCTGCCAACTCGCGAGGATTCGCAATCGTAGCCGAGCAGCACACGAACTGCGGCGACGATCCGTAGAACTCGCAGATCCTCTTCAGCCGCCGCAACAAATTGGCAAGATGACTGCCGTACACACCGCGGTAATAGTGCAGCTCGTCGATAACGATGTACCGCAGATTCTCGAACGCCTTAGCCCATTTCGTATGGTGCGGCAAGATCCCGCTATGCAGCATGTCGGGATTCGTTAACACCACATTCGCCCGCTCCCGAATGGCCTTCCGCGCATCCTGCGGCGTATCCCCGTCATATGTGAACGCCTTGATGTCGGCGCCCATCGCATCGACCGCGGCCTGGAACTCGTGCAACTGATCTTCAGCCAAAGCCTTGGTCGGAAACAGGTACATTGCCCGAGCCCCGGGCTCATTCACTATCCGGTTCAACACAGGCAGGTTGTAGCAAAGCGTCTTCCCGCTGGCGGTCGGCGTGACCACCACAACATTCTTCCCCGCCTCCGTCAACTCAAACGCCCGAGCCTGGTGCGAATACAACTCCAGCACTCCACGCTGCGCCAACGCGCCGCGCAATCCCGCAACTACCGCGTCCGGCATCGGCGCAGTCACCGCCGCCCGGGCCGGCACCCGCCTCACGGCCCTCACCGGCGAATTCGGGTCCTCCATTGAGCGCTCGAACCGCACCACTGCCGCCGTAACATCCGGCGCGTGTGCCAGCGCCTGCTGCTCGGCAAACTCGGGAAATCCAAGCGCGAAGCTTCCCTGGGTTGCGATGTTCGCCTTTCCTTTGCCACTCACGGCACTACGTTACCATGACGGAAGGAGCCCCAATTTGGACAAAGTTCGAGTTGCCGTCGTCGGCGCCGGTGCGTTCGGAGCCAACCACCTTCGCGTCCTCCACGAGTTACCCGCCGCTGACCTGGTTGCCGTTGTGGACTCCGAGCCCGCGCGCGCAATCGAAGTGGCAGCCAAGTACAACTGCAGCGCGATCGCGTCCCTGGCCGAACTCACGGGCAAGGTTGACGCAGCCGTCGTGGCAGTCCCCACCAGCGCTCACGCGTCCGTGGGCTGTCAGCTGCTCGAGCAGGGAATCGACGTCCTCGTCGAAAAGCCGATCGCGCCCACGCTCGCCGATGCCGAACGGCTGATTGCCGCCTCCGAATCCAG
>DASQDN010000079.1:0-2701 GCA_035634155.1 Bryobacteraceae bacterium
TGTGGCGGCATTCGAGGTCGCCGCGCTACTGCCGCCACCCGAGTTCGTCAAGTTCAGGGGCATCCGATGCTACACAGGCGGCACCCTACAGGGCTCGGGATCCGTCGCATCTCAGACGAACCATAGCTACGGCTGTATCAATGTGGGCGCGCGGCACACGGGCGCGTACTACCCTTCCGGGCTCGTGCAAACGAACCTGAGCAATGCAAGCTCGATCGGGGATGACACGTTCTACGTGCACTCGGTCGAAGGACTCTCCCCGGGCGTGCAGATCGGCATTCAGGACACCACCTGGAGCGCCAATGAAGCGGGCATGGATCGGAAGCTGACCATCACCTCGGTCGGCACCGGCTGCGTTACGACGGCCGTGTGCTTCAAGACGACAACCGGCGCGACGAAGGCGCATATCAGCAACGCTCGCGTACTGCTTCACCTGGATTCCGTGGGCGAAGCGATGCTGCCGGACAACATCGTTGTTCAGCACGTACTCGCGCAGCAAGGCGGCCTGCACCGGCAAGGGAGCTGGATCGGACTCAACGGCCGCAAGATGGATGTTCTCGACAGCTACCTCGAGGGAACGATGGACACCGCGCGACTCAGCGACACGCAGGTCCTGAACGCGATCAACGGCACCGGGCCTCTGACCATCCGCAACACGTACACGGCCGGCAGCAGCGAGAACTTCATGTTCGGCGGCGGCGCGCCGGGGCATAACAACCAGCTCAACTCAGGAACCATAGTCGGCAACTGGTTCGGCCACATTCCCGAGATCGAGCGCGTGGGACCGTGGAGCCAAACACAAGAGGCGAACCGCGGGCTGTGGAATGGCAGCGGTCCTTATGGCGGACGCATGGTGTTCACCGGCCGCAATATCTTGCCAACCAACTCGACGACCGCGAGTACATACGGGTACTTCCAGGCTCAGAACACCGGCGCCGTGTGCACGTCCGAGCCGAATTGGTCTGCGGCTACCTCGGTTGGAATGAACGTCACCGAGACCTGCTCGGAGCCAGGATTTCCGGCGGTCGTTTGGAAGCGGATGGGCAATCCCTATCACCACATGGTGAAGAACAACTTCGAGTTGAAGGCGGGGAAGAATGTCGAGATCAGTCGCAACGTATTCGATTGGTTCAGCGACCAGTACCCGTACAACGCGCAGCAGCCGCACATGATCAACCTCAAAGCGTCAAGTTACGCCGAGACGTATGGAACAGACCACGTGTTGTTAAGCCCGCACGGCACTGGATCGCCGACGGCCGGCTGCCAATCCACCGTTGCTGGTGGGGCTAAGTCTTGGCCGGACTGCTATCTGGCGCGCACTGCCAATATCCTCTTCGAGCGGAATCTGATGCGCTCGATTGCTGGCGGCTTTGCGGTCATGGGTGCCCAGAATTACGTCGCTGCCGAAGCGGGGCCGTACACGATCAGGCAAAATCTCGTACTGCAATTCGAGCTGCCGATCAACTCAGCCGAACAGCTCTACACGCTCTGGTCGACCTCCTCATCCTTCGCTCCGTCCGGAGGCGCATCCTCAACGGCGGCGCTGCAGGGCGCGCTCAAGATCGACAACAATACGTTTTGGGCGAGCTACTTTACGTCGTCCATTTCGACTGTTGCAGGCGATCCCGGCAAAACTGGCGACTTCCCGGCCGGCTCCAGCGTGCAAGGAAACATCTGGTTCCGAGGCGGCGCTGGTGGCTTTCGCTCCTCGCTCGGTACCGACGGTCAGCCTATTGTCGTTTGGCCTGGAACTGGGAACTTTAAGAAGAATGTGATCGTTGGCTCGCCTACTGACGCCACCTACCCTTCCGGTTATCCGGCAGGCGAGGTGTTCAATGCTTGCGCAACTTCGTCGGCCTGCCCGCCCAATTGGGGTTACGATCATCCCACCTACGGCAAGCTATTCCGCCACACGGATCGCGAGAAGGTGTTCTGGAATCACGGCCTACTGAAGCTCCGTCCGACGCACGGTTGGGCGGAAGGCGGCATGCCGAATGGCGAGGATGTAGGCGCGGATCCGGACCAAGTGCCCGAGATCCGCGCTATGGTGGCAACGCCGACAGACCGCGCCGTCGCGATAACCTACACGCCTACCGCAGCGATGGCGGGGAACACTGGCATTTGGGAGATCTGGGCAGGCTCGCCAAACTGGGTCGAAGCGACCTATACGTCGTTCCTGTCGGATCCCGCAACCATCGCCGGTCGAGACCGCGACGTTCAACTCGCCAACGGCGACCGCGTAGTCGTGTTCACCGGCTTGAGCCCCAGCACCACGTACTACTTCCGCGGCCATAACTACGATGTTCGCCGGTACCAGTTCACAACGCTACCCACGATCTCTTCGCCTATGGCAAAGACCGTGGGCAAGACCGCTGAACACGCTTCAACTGCCACGATCGAGATTGAGTACGGCACGTCGTACGACGCTGGCACCGATACGATTGACAGCCCGTCAACGGCCTCGGTTGCATGCGCGGTGAACGCCACCTGCCGCATCTCATTCACCGTGCCGGCGGGTTCTATCAACTACTACCGCCTGAAAGAAAAGGCCAGTGGCGGGACAACGTTGCTCACCGGTCGCGTTTCGCTATTGCCTTAATCCGCGTCCACAAAGCCGGGCCGCCTACTCGTTGCGCGGCCCGCTTTACTCCATCGACACATAGCCGCTTGCAGCGCTCCCGCCAATACTCTCGCCTTCGTG
>DASQDN010000080.1:0-24247 GCA_035634155.1 Bryobacteraceae bacterium
CCGCTGCCGCGAGCAGGCAATCGAGTTCTGGAAGCGCGGCAAGCACGCCGGTCAGGCTTTCAGCGACGATCTGGCCTCCGAGTACGCGCTGGTTGCCGACGTGCATCGGCGCATGGCTCAGTTCGAGCTGGCGCAGGTGACGTGTTCGGAAGCTCTCGACATGGAAGATCTGCCTCCGGTAATTGAGCACGTTCTGCGCCGGCAGAAGTCGCTGATTGACCAAAAGGACACGAGTGCCCATTCGCTGCGTGAACTCGTGCCGGCGACGCACCGGTAGAGCTTTACTCGCGCCAGATGCGCTGGACTAATGTCTGAAATCGCGGGTCGCTTCGCAGCGAGTCAAAGCGCGGATGCACTTTCAGTTGGAGCAGCGGCAGTTCGCGTGTTTTCCACATTTGCTCCAGCGCGCTGATAGCCACAGGGACCTCGCCCGCATCGGCGGCAGGGACGAGGAGAACATCCGGCGCCGCGCCGTTCGCGGCAACTAAGCGGAGACGCTCGGCGAGCAGCTTGCGTGTGGCCGCGCCGCCGTCGTGCGCTGCCGCTATCCAAGCTTCATCTTCGGCGAGCACCGATTCGGTCACACGCGCTTGGCGCAGGTGGGCGAGCGCTTCCCCGGGCCGGCTCATCGCACGCAGGGATAGCGCCATATAGTAGTGCGCCTGGGAGCTTGCGGGCTCGCGGTAAAGGATGTCGTTCAGCAGTTCCACAGCACGTGAATAGCGTCGAGCGTAATACTCGACGCGGGCCGACTCGACACCAACTAGCGTCGACACGGGGTCCAATTCCCGCGCGTTAGCGAGCACCGTCCGCGCCTCGTCCAATCGGCCGGAATGACTCAGGAGGATTCCATAGCCGAAACGTGCGAGCGCAGACTGCGGATCCAATTGGATGGCTTTGCGGAACTCACGTTCTGAACCGGTGGGGTCGAAATCCGATATCAGCTTTACGAAGCCGAGACTCACATGCGGCAGCACGAGGTTTGAGTCAAGTTCAACCGCGCGTATGGCTGCGGCACGCGCTTTGCGAAGATTATCGGCGGGTGTACCCAGAGCAAGCATCGTCATCGCGACATGCGCGTCGGCAATCCCTGCGTGGGCGAACGCGGATTTCGGATTCAGCTCAGCCGCACGCTCGAAGCGATCGAGAGCCTTCAGCATTTCCGAGCGCTCCATCTTCAGCCAGATGTGCCGGCCCACCAGATACTCGCGGTCCGATACGTTGAAGGTTTCTTGCGCGCCGCGCCGGGAGGACCATCCCCATGCGAGGGTTATCAACAGAGCGATTCCGGCGGCCACGAAGATGACGGCACTTCGCGCCCCTCGGGGCGACTCCAGCACGGGTGATGCGTTGGGGTCCGCTTCCTGCTCGATCGGACCTACGAATCGATAGCCCCGCCGGGCGACGGTCTGGATGGATGACGGACCGTGATTTCCATCGTCGAGAATCTTACGCAGAATGCAGATGTTCTTAGTGAGAGACGACTCCACGACGTTAGCATCGGGCCACACGCGGCGGAGCAGTGTTTCCTTGTCCACCACTTCGCCCGCGTTCTCGACCAGGACGGTGAGTGTGTCGATTACGCGCGGGCCAAGCGGGAGCACGGTCCCATCGCGTTCCATGAACTTGCGGGAGCTGTCCAGGCGAAACGAGGACAGCCGATAGATCCGGCGGGTTGGCGCCGTCTCAGTCACAGTAGGAGAATTGTAGCGAAACCGATGCCTCGCATGTACAATGTGCGAAAGCCTTGGCCTCCTCCCCGACGTTCTCCGATCGAGCTGCCGCAGTCGCCGCGTTGTTCCGCTCCCCCAGATGGACACGCGACCGCTTGCGTGCTTATCAGGAGGAACGGCTTCGCCGCATTGTGGCGCATGCGGCTGCGCGTGTTCCTTTTTATCGCGGAGTGGACGCGAACAGCATTCGAACGCTGGATGATCTGCATAGACTGCCGGTGATTGGAAAGCAGGACGTGCAGCGCGATCCCTCAGCATTCCTGGTCCGAGGTGTCGCGCGCGACCATTTATCGTGGGTGATGACCAGCGGCTCCACCGGACAACCGATACACGTTTGTCGGGCCATGTTTGAGGAGCGGCTGCTGCAAGCGTTTCGTATTCGCGCCGAGCTTCTGCTGGGCATGCGCGTGACTGACCGCCGTGCGGTTGTCAGCCACACCGGCGTTCCTCGCAATCCTTTACGACTGCCGAAGCCTACGGTGCTGGAGCGTGTCGGTGTCCTCCGCCGATTCACTCACGACATCAGTTCCCCGCCCGGTGAGATTCTCAAATTTCTGCGGCGCCTACGGCCCGAAGTCGTGGCGAGCTATCCCGGAGGTTTATCCAAGGTGGCCAACGAGATGACGGAAATCGATCGTGCCGCGATTCGGCCGCGCTTTATTGTCACGGGCGCCGAATCCTTACGACCGGAGACGCGCAAAATCATCGAAGAAGCCTTTCGGGCCCCGGTCTACGATTTTTACGGAGCTCATGAATGCAATCTAGTCGCCTGGGAATGCCAGCGGCGCAACGGGCTGCATGTGAACGAGGACAACATCATCCTCGAGATCCTGACGGAGGGTCACCCAGCACATCCTGGCGAAGCAGGCGACGTTGTGATTACTACGCTGCACTCCTATGCGATGCCGCTTCTTCGATTCCGGCTGGGCGACATAGCCGTTCGCGGAACCGAGTGCTCGTGTGGTCTGCCGTATTCGATGCTTGGGTCCCTTCAAGGCAGGTCAGCGGAAGTAGCGTATCGATCCGATGGGACCACGGTAGGAGCCATCGCCATTAAGCAGGCCTTTGTGGGCGAGGCTGCTTGGATCAAAGAGTTTCAGTTGGTGCAAACCGTACGCGGCCGGCTAGCGGCGTTCGTGGTCACGCACAAACAACCTGCTTCCCAAGACATCGAGCGCGTCGCCTCGGGAATCCGGCAGGCGTACAGCTTGGAAATGACGATCGAAGTCGTTGAAGAGCTACCAATCCGACCTTCCGGGAAGCTACCGAATTTCGTTAGCCGCCTCGACGGTTGAGGGGCGATACAAAGCGTTTCTGCTCACCCTCGCACCCTCGTCCGGGCAAATCGAGCTGTCGGAAGCCGAGGCGAACACAGGCGAACACGCCCACACGTGCATAGCCCGCTGATTCGGCCGATCGCAGACCTACGTGATTCTCAAACGCCACGATCCCCGCGGCGCGTTCATATCCCAGCCGCTTGTATTCTCGGACAAGCATCGAATTGCGAATGGTTGCGACACCTCGCCGGCGATAGTCAGGGTGTGTGAATGCGTCATGGGTGTACATCTCGCCGGGTCGCAAGACGATGTCGCGGTCTATATATGGAATGTAGGCTCGATCGGTGGACGCCCACACGCAGCCCACGATCTGATCGCCGTCGCAAACGAGAATGGCTCGGCTGCCCCCTTCCATCCGCTCTACCGCCTTTGCCGTTTGACCGGGGCGAAAGGCTTCGTAAGCGTCAAGGCTCTTGGCATCGAGATAACGCATGGTGAAGTCGCCGTTCGCGGTGGCGTCTGTGTGAGTGGCAAACTCCTTTGAGACGATCCAGACCCGCCGGTACACGGTCGTGTAGATGCGCTGAAGCAGGTTCATGGGGTCACCGCTTGACCGCACGAATCGCAGTGAAGTGGCCAGTGAAGACGCGCGTCGGGAGTCTTCGCAGGTTCTCGCAAGCCAAACTTAGATTGAGAATGGCGCGACGTCCACGCTCGCCGACAAGTCCGGCCAACAACACGGCCAACACACGCGGACACTGGCCGGTGGTGGACGCGTCGATGATCGTGAAGCCGCAAGCTTGCACCTCACGACGGAGCCGCCATGGCGACCAGGTTACGCCGACATCGTAGCTGGACAAGCCCGCCGATTGCGACCAGCGCCCGGGCATCGCATTGCGCAGCGCAACGAATGGGTTCAACGGATTGTCGAGCGTCAACAGCAGTTCGCCCGAGGGACGCAGAACGCGGTGCAATTCGCGCAGCGACACGGCGATTTCAGCTTCTGACGCAAAGTGATCGAGAGTTGAGGTGGAGACGATCCAATCGAAACAGTCGTCGCGGAAAGGCAGCGATCGCACGTCGGCACAGGAGGCGCGGAGGCCCGGCGCATGTATTGCCGCCCTACGAAGGACCGCAGGCGCGATGTCGATGACCGTCAGTTTCGCCGGGTCGAGGGTAGGCGCCAGGCCTGAACTCCAGGCCTCATCGAAAGCGTCGGTTTTCAAGATGACCTCCGCTGAAATCGGACGCCAGGCGGCCAGCAGCCGGCGGTTCACCGCGTCGCTGTAGTCGCGCCAGAAGGCGTGGCGGCGGTTCCCCTCGAAGTCATACTCCAACGTGCGATTGTAAACCACAGGGATGCACATCCGACAAACGGGCACTGTTTGGCTATGGGCGTTGATCGGCGTGGCCTTGGCGGGCTTGTGGCAAACGCTGACTGTGCATGGCAATTTCGAGGGGAACTGGACCGCGCTCTATTGCACCAGCGACCAGCACCCGGTTCCGCCTGAGCTGGCGCGAGGGACGTATATCTTCCTCAATTCGGGCGGCTATGACGGGCAATGGTACAGGTATGTGGCTCACGATCCTTTGCTGAGGAGCGATCTGCATACTTATATCGACGCTCCTCCTCTACGGTACCGGCGCATCCTGGTTCCCGCGCTTGCGTCGCTGCTGGCAGCCGGTCAGAAGAGCGCTATCGACGCAACGTATATCGCCGTGATCCTGGCTTTCGTGTGCGCTGGATGTTACTGGTGCGGCATGTGGGCGCTGCGCCATGGCAGGTATCCTGCGTGGGGCTTGCTATTTCTTGCTGTGCCCGGGACGTTGATCTCACTCGATCGCTTGACAGTGGATGTCGCTCTTGCGGCGCTGGCTGCCGGCGCTGTTGTCTATTGGGATGCGGGAAAGCTTTTGCCTTGTTACCTGTGCCTGGCAGCCGCGTGTCTTGCGCGCGAGACCGGTGTGCTGCTGGTGGGCGGGTGGATGGCCGCGCTCGCGTTGCAGAAGCGCTGGCGGGCACTGGTTGCGTTCACGACGGCGATGCTTCCCGCAGTCGCTTGGTTCCTGTACGTTCGATCATCTCTGCCGCAAGCGCCTCGCGAGCAAAGCATTCCGAGT
This sequence comes from Bryobacteraceae bacterium, assembly GCA_035634155.1. Taxonomy (GTDB): domain Bacteria; phylum Acidobacteriota; class Terriglobia; order Bryobacterales; family Bryobacteraceae; genus DASQDN01. The sequence continues at coordinate 5,132 of DASQDN010000080.1, forward strand.
TGGCTTTTCCATTGGGATTCGGGACTTGTGGGCAGGCTGGTCGATCCGGTCCGCTATGGGTTTACCGAGCCGCTGGAAACGGCTGTTCGGGCGATGGACTCGATTGCGCTGGCGGGAATGATTGTCGCTCTCGCGTTGACTGCAGTTGTCCTCGCCCGGCAATGGCACGCTGCGCCTGCGCTGGCGGCCGGAATGCATCTGGCATTGTTCGCCATCGTAAACCTGAAAGGCTTCTGGGATAACGTTTACGGCTATGCGCGCCCCTTCTCGGCGCTGATCGTGTTGACTGCCTTGAGTCTGCCGGTAAGTGGACGCCTGTGGTTAGCTATGGTGGTCGCGGCTTCCGCCATGGACCTGCGGGTGCTGGTGCAGTTGGGTCCACAGGCGCTCGGGATTTGGCGACACTGGCTCGGCTAGGCGGCTACTCTTTTGAAAGCGAACTTGCGATTGCGGTATCCTGCTTTTTGCGGCATTCGTCCGTCCAATCCCACACGATTATTGCTGGCGCGGGTCCGGCGGGGTTAGCGGCTGCCCTCGAACTGACTCAGCATGGCCGTTCGGTTACCTTGCTCGAAGCCGGAGACATGGTGGGCGGACTCGCTCGTACGGTCGAATATAAGGGCTATTTGTACGACATCGGCGGGCATCGCTTCTACACGAAGGTTGCTCCGGTAGCCAGAATGTGGCGCGACTTACTTGGTTCCGACTTGCTGGTGCGGCCCCGGCTTTCTCGCATTTACTACGACGGAACCTTCTTTAAGTATCCGCTCGAAATTGTTAATGCGGTCAGCGGTCTAGGTATTTTGGAGTCATTTCGATGCGGCGTAAGCTTTGTAAATTCGCACCTCTTTCGCACGACACCCGAGCTTGATTTCGAGACGTACATGATCAACCGGTTCGGACGCCGGCTGTACGAGAAGTTTTTTCGAACCTATACCGAAAAGGTCTGGGGCATGTCCTGCCGGACGATCCGCGCCGACTGGGCAGCGCAGCGCATCGCGGGACTTACCGTGGGAGCTTTGCTGGCTGCCGCGATTCCCTTCCCTAAGTCCTCTAAGCGCAAAACCGTTACTACCCTGATCCACCAGTTTGAGTATCCGCGCCGCGGTCCGGGCATGATGTGGAGCCGCGCGCAGCAAGTGATCGAGGAGCGTGGATCGGAGATCAAGCTGGACAAGGCCATCGATCGCGTGGAGTGGCGCGAAGGCGCGGTCACCTCCTTCGTTGCCGATGGTCGCGCTCATCGAGCCGACCACTTCATCAGCAGTCTGCCCCTTCGCACGTTGATTCAAATCATGACGCCCCAGCCGCCGGCGAGTGTGCGTACCGCCGCGGCCCGTCTCAGCTACCGCGATTTCATCACTGTGCTCCTGATCGTGAAGAAGCGCGATCTGTTCCCGGATAACTGGATCTACGTCCACGATCCGGGCGTTCGCGTGGGCCGCATCCAGAACTACAAGAACTGGAGCCCGGAGATGGTGCCCGACGCGTCGATGACAAGTCTCGGGATGGAATACTTCTGCTTCGACGGCGATGAATTGTGGTCGATGTCGGACGAAGCGATCAAGGCTCTCGCGGCCAGAGAGATTGAAGCTCTCCGCTTGGCGCGAAGTGCCGATGTGGTGGACGCGACCGTGCTGCGGGTTCCGAAAGCTTACCCTGTCTACGATGAGACGTACGCCGAATCTGTCGCGGTAATTCGCGACTTCCTCGCGACGCTTCCCAACCTGCAGGCGATCGGGCGCAACGGCATGCATCGCTATAACAATCAGGACCATTCGATGCTGACAGGCATGCTTGCCGCACGGAACATTCTGGGCGCTCGGTACGACCTGTGGAACATCAACATGGACGGCGAGTACCTTGAGTCCGGGAGCATCGTCACCGAGCTTGAATTGCGCGAGCTTGAGGCCAGTCAACCGGCGGTTCCACGCCGCATCTGATGGCGCTGCGGATCTCGGTCATCATTCCCGTTTATAATGCCGCTTCCACTCTTCCCCGCTGCCTGCGAGCCCTTGCAGCGTCTACGCGCGCTCCTGAGGAGTGCATCGTGGTCAACGACGGCTCAACCGATGCTTCCGCCGAGATTGCTTCCTCCGCTGGCGCTTGCGTAATCTCCACAAATGCAAGGAGCGGGCCTGCGCACGCTCGCAACCTAGGCGCTCACCATGCCCGGGGTGATTTGTTGGTCTTCATCGATTCGGATGTGTGCGTGCATCCGGGCACGCTTGCGCGCATTGGCTCGCGCCTGGACGCCGATGCTACGCTGGCCGCGGTGATCGGCTCCTACGACGATACGCCAGCCGAATTTGACTTTTTATCCCAATACAAGAATCTGATGCACCATTACGTGCACCAGCGAGCGGGTGGACCCGCGGCGACTTTCTGGACCGGTTGTGGCGCGATAAAAAAGGACGTCTACCTCGCCATGGGCGGCCTGGATGAGAGCTATCAGAGCGCTTCAATCGAGGATATCGACCTGGGGTACCGCATGGCCGCTGCGGGCCAGCGCATTGAGTTAGACCCGACGGTACAAGCGACGCATCTGAAGCGATGGACGCTTCGGCAGATTGTTGCGACCGATCTGTTTCGGCGCGGAATCCCCTGGGTGAGGCTGATCCTGCGGAGCCGCACGCTGCCGAACCACTTGAACGTGTCGCTTTCGCACCGCGCCAGCGTGGTATCGGTGTGGATTGCTGTCCTGTTGACGCCGCTCGCTCCTGTGATGGCGCTATTGGCGGTGGTCTCTGCGGTCGTGTTGAACCTCGATTTCTTCCGCTTTCTCCGGCAGCGTCGAGGAATCGCGTTCAGTGTTTGCGCCGTGCCGGTGCATCTGGTGCATTATCTATGCAACGGCATCTCGGTTGTGGTGGGAGCGCTCGGCCACGCTTGGGATGCCGGCGCCAAGCGTCCCGCAAGACTCAGTTAAACTTGTGTTGATACGGCCTGTGGGGCCATAGCTCATCTGGATAGAGCACCGACCTTCTAAGTCGGGGGTAGTAGGTTCGAGTCCTACTGGCCCTACCACATCCTTCAATCGTCCTGTTTCGGCGGCGCGGGTTTGCGAGGCGCCACCTGCTTTGGCGCGGATGGCATCATACCACCCATTACGTCTTTGGGGATTCCAAACTTCCCGCCCAGCGATCCCAGGCTCTTCAAGTCGATGGGGCCGACGATATTCACGACAACCAACTCACGCCTCTCGCCCGCGATCACGGCGATGCCGCCCATCTGCTTGTCTTTGGTAAACATGTAGACTTCGGCCATCTCATCGCCTTCGCGAGCTTCCACCAGTTTGCTCCAGCCAGGACCGCGAAGCTGCGAGCGAATGCCATCCATGTCGGACGACGAGTACGCGCCGGCCTGGTCGAATTCGAAGACCCGTACGTTGATCGACTTCAGCCCGTTGATCAGCCCCTTGGCCATCTCCTGGTCGCGATCCTCACTGGACAGAAAGGCTCCGGCGAACTTTAACTGGTCTTCGTTCAGAGTGACATTCACCTTGCTCTTGGCTCGCTCACCAACCCGGTCGAGCGCGCTCAGATCCAGTTGCTGTCCCGAGGCGACCGCCGCAAGCGCCAGCGCCATTACCCACTTCATTTCCATTTACCTCGTCACCAGATCTTTGGTTATTTGCAGGGATTCCGACGCTACGGTGAGGGCATACATCAACTGCTGCTTCGCCTTCTCGCCTTCCACCTGCCGCTGATGCTGCTGCCATGCGCCCGCGCCCATCACCGCAATGCATGCGGATGCGGCAACCGCGAGCCATTCGCGCTTCCATCTTGGAGCGCTGCGCTTGGGCGCTATCTGCCGAGGGACGCGCGCCATCACGCGATCGGCAAATCCGGGCGGCGGTTGCCGGCGCCGAAGGGCGTCCTTCAAAGCGTTATCCAGATTAGGTGGCATTTGATGAATGCTCATGGTCGTACCTGCGTTCGTTCCAACTTTTCCCGCAGCATCGCCAGCGCGCGATGCAGACTACTCTTTACACTGTTCAATGGGATATCGAGCGTCTGGGCGATCTCCGCCGGCGCCAGATCCTCCTGGTACCGGAGCAGCACCACCATCCGCGCTTTCTCCGGCAGCGAAGCGATCAATTTGCGTAGGTTCTCACTTAAGAACGGATCGCGCTCCACCGGGGCGCTGCTTAACTCCGGCGCGTCCTCCAATCCAACGTTCGGGTGTCTACGCAATCGCCGCACATAATCGATGCACCGGCGGGAAGCGACCTTCCTCAGCCAAAACTCGACGTGCGCGGCCGATTGCAGTTCTCCCAAGTGATGATAAAGATCGAGAAACACTTCCTGGGCTAGTTCCTCGGCCAGTGCGGCGTCGCGTAAGGAATGCAGAGCGATGCTGAAAACCATCGCCTGATGCTTGCGCACCAGGTCGGCGAATGCGGCTCGGTCGCCGGCGAGGGCCTGGCTGAAGGTGTCCCCGGCTGTGGCAGTGGCTAGCATTCGCTTCTCATCATCCCGATACGGCGAAGTTGTCGCGCGGGGTGCAAAATCTACGGATCCGGCACGTTATCATTGTGCATCATGCTTCCAAGGGTCCTGGCGACGGGTGTCGCCGCTGCATGGTTGCTTGCCGCCGCCGTTCCCACTCCGAAGGAACACTTCGGTTACGAGCCCGGGGACGACTACAAGCTGGCGAACTATGGCGAGATCACCGGGTATTTTCGGAAACTCGCCAGCTCGTCCGATCGCATTCGCCTGATGGAGTATGGCGCCACTTCCATGGGGCGACCTTCGTTGCTGGCCTTCATCTCGTCCCCGGAAAACCTGAAGCGGCTCGATGAGTTCCAAACCCTGAACCGGCGCCTGGCGTTGGGACTGGTTCCGCCGTCGGAGATCGATGCGGCCGTACGCACTGCCCGATCCATCGTGTGGATCGATTCCGGCCTGCATGCGACGGAGGTCGCGCCCGCGCAGCATTCGCCCCTGCTCGCTTACCGGATGCTGACGGACGAAGGCGACGAAGCGCGCCGCATCCGGGATAACGTCATCCTGATGCAGGTTCCGGTGATCAACCCGGACGGGCTCGACATGGTGTCGGATTGGTATCGCAAGAACCTGGGCTCTCCTTACGAACTCGCGCCGTTGCCGATGCTTTACCAGAAGTACGCCGGCCATGACAACAATCGCGACTGGTTCATGATGAACCTTCAGGAAACGCGCAATGTTGCGCGGCTGCTGTTTCAGCAGTGGTTTCCGCAGATCGTCTATAACCAGCATCAGGCGCCTCCGTTCCCCGCCCGGATCTTTGTCCCGCCTTACGCCGAACCGCTCAACCCGAACATTCCCGCGCCCGTGATGGAAGGAATCAACCTGATCGGCTCGGCCATCAAGGAAAGGCTCGCGCGAGAGAACAAGCCGGGTGTGCTTTCCTACCATGGCTTTGATGCGTGGTGGAATGGCGGACTGCGCTCGGCTCCGGCATTCCACAACATGCATGGCATCCTCACCGAAACGGCCGCGCATGTGTACGCGACGCCTCGCGTTTACGAGGGTTCGGCGCTGCCTGAGCGGTTCTCCAACGGGATTCCAACCCGGCAGTCGAGTGTGTTTTTCGAGCGTCCTTGGACCGGCGGTCGGTGGGGCCTGCGCGATGCCATCGAGTACATGCTGACGGTGGACTTCGCGATTCTGGATCTTGCCTCCACACGGCGCGAAAGCTTGCTGCGCAAGGCGTGGGAGGTAGCGAGGTCCAACATTCAGGCTGCGAGCGGGCCGTACGCCTACGTTGTCCCGCAAGGGCGATTTGCCGAGGAGATGGTGTCGCGCTTGCATCTGGGGGGAATCGAGGTACGGCGCGCTCGGAAAAGCTTCACCGCGGGCGCGAAAACATACGAGCCTGGAACCTGGGTGATCCCGGCAGGACAGCCGTTTCGCGGGTATCTGCTCGATTTAATGGAGCCTCAGGTTTATCCCGATCTGCGATCCGGGCTGACCGGTCCGCCCAAGCGTCCATACGATGTTGCCGGCTGGACGCTGCCGATGCTGATGGGCGTGCCTTACGACCGCGTCGACACCGCATTTCAAGCCGACTTGGAGGCGGTTGCGCCGGCGATTCCAGCGTCAAATCCGTTCTCGGGCCGAAAGTGGCCGCGGATCGCGATCTATGAGCCTTCTCAGCCGAGCATGGACACTGGGTGGACGCAGTGGGTATTTGATCGCTTTCAGATCCCGTACAGCGTCGTGCGAAACCCGGATATACGCAAGGGCGACTTGGGTAAGCGGTACGACACGGTTGTGCTGGCTTCGCAGACGACCCCGTCCATCCTACACGGATATCGAGCCGGGGAGAGTGCAACGCGGTCTGGCGGGACGACAGGGGAAACGGCCGCTCCGCAGCGTCCTGAATATACCGGCGGGATCGGCGTGACGGGCTTGGCTGCCCTCGACGATTTTGTGCGCGAAGGCGGGCGGCTGGTGGCGTTGGACGACGCCACGGATCTGCCGGTGCGAATGTTCGGACTTCCTCTACGTCCCTTGGTGTCCGAGCGAGAGGATACTTCGCCAACGGCGTACTTCTGCCCGGGATCGATTCTGCGGTTAAACGTGGAGGGGTCCGAGGTGTTCGCGTTTTCTACGGGAGGACAGGCGTGGGATATCGCACTCCTACCCAATGCCGACGTGAAAGGCGAGCGCGAAGTGAAGGTACTGGCCAGGTATGCCGCCAAGGACGTACTCGCTAGCGGATGGCTGACCGGAGAGAGGACAATTGCGGGTCGGGCCGCACTCGTGGAAGCTCGGCATGGCAAGGGGAATGTGGTGCTGTTTGGATTCCGGCCCCAGTTCCGCGGCCAGACTTGGGGCACATTCGGATTGTTTTTGGATTCGCTCGGTTCCAGCCGCTAGGTTAAATCGTTTTTCGGCGGCGGGCGACCGCGAACAAGCAGGTGAGGCCTATTCCGATCGCGAAGAACGTACCGGGCTCTGGTGTTCCTATTAGCAGATCCTGGGTGCTTCCGATAGTGAGCGTGCGATACCGTCGTTCAATCTCGCTCATGGCGCCGGTCAACTGCGCCAGATAGGTGTTTGCTTGTGTAATGACTGCGTCATGGGTCGCTTGAACCGTATTGGTTGACCGGGCGAATCGAACATTCCCTGTGGTCACATTCAATGCGCTGAGTGCGATGGTGTTGGCCGTAGTTTGTTCATGGACTATCTCCCAGATGGCCAGTTGGAGAGAGCGAGCCGTTAATTCTGTTGCGGCTGTTGTGCTCTGTCCAAGCGATTGGTTTAAAACCGGAACGTTACGATAAAGCAGTTCGCCCAGTAGATTGGCGCGCTGGTCATTCATGCTCGCAGCGACACTGGTTGGGGCGGCGGTTACCTGGCTCCAATTGAACAGGTAAGACGTGTTCAGAGAGGTAGTTTCGGTCAGTTCGACGCAGAACGCGTAGAACACGCCACCCGGGGCAACGGCCGCGCTGCTTTGCTCGGTGCCGGCAGCGGCATCGGTGTAAGCGCCTGTGGCGCGTGTTCCCTGAATGAGCCCCACACTGCCAGTCGTGAACGTAGTTCCGTTGGTGGAGTATTGAATACTCATCCCGTGGAAGAAGTTCGTCAGGGTGCTGCGGATTGTAGTCGCGCTTAAGGGCGTTGCGGCAACCGTCACAACAGCGCACAAAATCAGGGTTCGGATCATTCTGTAGGAATGCTAGCCTTAGTGGCCATCGCCATAAATCGGTAAACAGCCCTATTGCAACGGGGATGAGTAGTGGATGCTGTGTAGTACCGCCGCAAGGTTTGGGCAAGGACCATTTCGTCCTTTGTCCTAGATAGATGTAAAGAATCTCTACGCCTCCTTCGGCGGAGTACCGGAGTACTACTCGCAGGGTACTGGGAAGTCTACCGGCTTGCGGTGCAAATCATTGAATTAGTACCATTTACGCGATTATCCGGGCCAAAACTCGTTGACTGCCTGCAAGGTGAGTGCCAGAATTGCTTGATATAAACATGCAGAAACGCTTCCCAATTGTCGGGATGGTGAAGGCGCTCCTTCTTACAGGCCTTATGTCAGCGTGCTCGCACCAGGCATTCGGCGCCGCCGTGAACTTCCAGTGGTCGGTCTTCGATCTTAAGAAGGCCTTCGACGAGACTAACGGTGTCCCCGGGCAGAAGATCGACCAATTTGCGCTATATGATTTGTACGCGCGTCCCGTGATTTGCGCCTCGGCTGGCGATACCAAGTGTCTTCAAAACGTTGCCTTTGCCGGCGCGATATCTCCAACTTTCAGTGGAACTGGCGGGTATACGACGACAGATGATGACTGGGGCGCTTCTACGGGGGAGCCGCTCGACACGCCGTTCGGATACGAAGGGGAGTGGGCTCACTTCTACGACAGGCAGCTTGACGCCATAAACAACAACTTCGGGACGATCGCGTTCATAACAGACTACGTCGGACCAATCGATTTCACCGATGTACCGGATTTCGTGTTGATGGGCCAAACCCACGCCCACGTCGGAACTGATTATTACAACGTGCCGGAGAGCGCCATTTTTAAGGCTACGATTACGACCACGCAGCCGTTTACTTACGGATCGGCGGTCAGGTGGAACTTCGTTGCCTACGCGCTCACCTCGGGCGCTGAAAAATACGAGACCTTTAACTTCTATGTAGATACAGTGGGAACGCCTGAGCCCGGCACCTGGAGTTTGATGGCCGGCGGGCTATGCGCCGCACTGCTCTTCCGGCGATCCCGCCGGGCGTAGGCTTGCGGTAGCGGGACCGCATCTATTCCTTCGTCACACCCGCAATGAGGTAATCATTCATGTCAAACAGGACGCTATACGTGTATTCTAAATTCAAACTCCTGGCGGTGTCAGCGCTGATTTGTTCAGCGATGGCGCTGCCCGCCGCGGCCCAACCAGTTCTCAACCTTCCGCCGTCGGTCAGCATCACACAAATCCAAACGCCGAGCGCCAATCTCGCAGCCCCAAGCTTCCTCACCGTCACTCTGTCGGGAATCGGCGGCGGCTTTGACCTGTCGAACGGTTCGTATCGCGGCTGGTGCGGCGACATCTATTCGTCGTTCGTCGCCTCCACCACGAACGTAATTCCCTACTCGGTCTACAGCCCGACCCTGCCGGCGAACATTCAGTCCCCGGCATGGCGGAAAGTGAACTACGTCCTGAATCATCGGCAAGGTACGTGGCGAGACGTTCAACGCGCAATCTGGATTCTGCTCCGCGGGGTTGCCAACCCCACCTTCGCCGCCACGCCGGAATCCAACGCGATGGTGAACGACGCCAATGCATTCGGCGCGAGCTTCGTCCCAGCTTACGGCCAGGTAATCGCCGTGCTGCTGTACCAGAATGGCTTCTCGGCGCTCGGATCTCGCGAAGTTCAAGATACGTTCATCGAGGTCCCCGTGACTCAGCAGGATCAGCCTTCGTATGAACTGGGCAACCTGGTTTGGAACGACACGAATCGGAATGGTATTCAGGACGCGGGCGAGCCGGGCATCAACGGTGTGACCATAAAGATGACCAAACCGGATGCGACGGTTGTCACCACGACCACCGCGAACGTGAATGGTGTCGACGGCATCTATGGCTTCTCCGGCTTGGCCGCGGGTCAGTACATTGTCGAAGTGGACGGCTCCAGCCCGGCTTTGGCGGACATGCAGACGACCCTGCCGGCCGTGGGCGTGGATCGCAGCGTCGACAGCAACGCCATCCCGACCTCGACTACTCTCGACATCAACAACACTAAAGACCTGACCCTCGACTTCGGCTACTCGGAAGTGTGCAATGCCTCGGTCGGCGACTTCGTGTGGCTGGACGTGAATCGTGACGGGATCCAGGACATCGGTGAGCCGGGAATCGCCGGCGTTACCGTGCAGCTCTTCAACACCCTCGGCGCTTTGATCACCACCAGAACCACGGATCAGAATGGATTCTATTCGTTCACAGGTCTGTGCGGCGGCACGTATAAAGTCGGCGTCCTGGCCTCCACCGCTCCGGCCGGCGTAAAGCCGACCACCACGGGCGCGGGCTCAACGGCAACCGACTCGAATCCGAACCCGAGCCTGGTTACGCTCAGCAGCAACTCCAAGGACGTGACGTATGACTTCGGCTTCCGCGGCGGCGTCGGGTGCACCTATACTCAGGGTTTCTGGAAGAACCATGCCAAGGGCAAGAAATCGGCATGGCCGGTGACCAGCATCGCCCTTGGATCGCAGGTTTACAGCATGGACGATATCCTCGATCTGTGGGATATGCCTGTGACAGGAAACGCGACCATCAATCTGGCGCATCAGTTGTTCGCGACCAAGTTGAACCTTTATAACGATGCGTCCCTCGGCACGAATGCGGGCATTCTAGCCTGGGTTGCGCAAGCGGAAACACTGATCAACAATCGGCGGCTTCCGTTCACCGTCGACTCAGCAACAGCCGCGCAGATGCTTGCCGTGAAGACGCAACTCGATGAATACAACAACGGCCGGTTCCCCGGAACCGCCCACTGCGACTAAATCGCGGCTGACGTCGTAATTCAAAGGCTCCGGGGAAACCCGGGGCCTTTTTTTGTTTTGTAAGCACGCACGGATTCACCCGGCCTGCTCGTCAGTAGGGGGAGACCGGCGCGGAGAGGGGGTGTTACCTACCGAAGTACTGGTATTTATTCGCTCTTTTACGTATTGCTCTTGTAAAGATAAGCGCCCATGCTAGTAATCGGCACTCATGAGCAGGTGGATATATTCTCTCTCGGTCACGGCGACTCTTTTGGTGAGCGTAACTCCTGCGCTTGCAAGCGCCAGCGTCACATACAACACGAAGTACTGGTTTGCAGTGGGCGCGATGAACCAGACCTCTGTGTTCGACTACCAGAAGGACGCCCAAACCGGCGATCCCAGAGCAGAGTTGGTGGGCAACTCGACCAATCCTGGCTTCTATTTCGCCTATGACTCAAACACGAACGGCGGACTGAATCAGGGACGTTTGCTTTTCCGAGTACGCGTTGCGGCATTCGACACAAACCTGAGCGACCAGACGATACCGACTAACGCGCCCGGAGAATACGGATCTGCGCTGTTCATTGGTATCGATGCGAACCTGGACAGTAAAATCGACCTTTTCGTGATGGCGGATGACCGCGGGTCGTCTTCCAGCAAGGGAGTGAAGATTTATTTCCCGGATTGCGGCAATAGCGCTACGAACTGCTTCACCGGCCCGAGCACGACCAACCTCGGCGCGCAGCATCCAGGGGTAGCGCCCTTTGTCACCACCGGAACGAACGCGAACTTCAACTGGGCTCAGGTGTCGAGCACCACCGATCCCCGCGCAAACCTGGACACCGATGTCGCGACGCTGGATGAACAGGAAGGCAAGAACTCCAACTATCACAACCCTGACGGCTTCTTCAGCTTCGCCGTGGACGTCCAGACGATCGGCAACGCCTTGGCTACTCTGTCGACTCCAATTGCCTTCTCTCCGACAACTGAGATGCGCTTCATCACGATTACCGGCCAACAAGACAATACGTTCAATCAGGATACCGGCGGCTGCGATGACGGCGGGCGGGGAAAGGGCGGAGGCTACGCCACTTGGGAGTGCGCGTTTTCCAACATCATCAAACCCGCGTCCTACGTACCATCGCCGGAGCCAGGGACGTATGCCACGATGGGCGGCGCTCTCGTTCTCCTCGGGTATTACCGTCGACGGCGCCACCGCAAACTGTAATCACTGCCGGCTACATATATAGTCCGCCGTTCACGTCCAAGACGTGACCCGTAATGTACGCTGCATCCTCGCTCGCAAGAAATCGCACCGCCGCCGCCACATCCGCCGACTCGCCCATTCGACGTAGCGGAATGTTGGCGAGAAGCTTTTCCCTGGTTTCCTCCGCGAGCACTCCTGTCATGTCGGTTTGCACGAATCCCGGCGCGACAGCATTCACGGTGATGCCACGTGTGCCCATCTCCTGCGCCAGGCTCTTTGTCAGTCCAATCAGCCCTGCTTTTGAGGCGGAGTAATTCGCCTGCCCCGCATTCCCCGTCTCGCCGACCACAGACGTAATATTCACGATTCGCCCCCACCGAGCCTTCATCATGGGCTGCAACACCTGCTGCGTGCAGAAAAATGCGCCGGTCAGGTTCGTGTTTAACACATAGTTCCAATCTTCCGGCTTCATCCGTACCGCGAGCCCGTCCTTTGTCACGCCTGCGTTGTTCACCAGGATGTCGGTCGGTCCAAACTCGGCATGGGCTTTCGCAAAGGCTTGTTTAATCGACTCGGGCGACGCCAGGTCGATTTCTACGACGTAGCACTCGCGAGCGGTGGCGCGGATCTCACCGGCCACTTCTTCCAGCTTCTCCCGATTGCGGGCGGCCAGCACAACGCGCGCCCCCGCTTGCGATAACGCGAGCGCGCACGCCCGCCCAATACCCCGGCTCGCGCCCGTGACAAAAGCGACTCGATTGGTCATGGTCTGTCATCATAGTAAACGACTCAACCATGGCGTATAGCGATCTGCGGGAGTTCGTTTCCGCGCTTGACCGGGCCGGCGAACTCAAGCGCATCCCTTTCGAAGTTGACCCGTACCTTGAGATCACCGAATTTGCCGACCGTTCTGTGAAAGCCGGCGGACCCGCGCTGTTGTTTGAGAAGCCCAAAGGCAGCAACATTCCCGTCCTGATCAATGCCTTCGCCAGCATGCGACGGATGGAAATCGCGCTGCAAGTGAAGTCGGTCGATGAGGTCGCGGCCCGCATCACCGAGTTCCTCGAGATGCGCGTACCGCAAGGGCTCATCAACAAGCTGAAGATGCTGCCGAAGCTGGCAGAGGTCGGATCGTTTTTCCCGCGGATTGTTGACGGCGGCCCGTGCAAGGAAGTGATTCAGCGCGATAACTTCTCGCTGAGAGATGTACCGGTTTTGCATTGTTGGCCTCTTGACGGCGGCCCGTTCATTACGCTCCCGATGGTGTTCTCGAAGAACCCCGCAACTGGCAAGCGTAACTGCGGCATGTATCGCATGCAGGTCTACGATGAGCGCACCACGGGCATGCACTGGCAGACGCACAAGCAAGGCGCCGAGCATCATCGCCGCCTGATGCACGAAGGACGGAAGCGGATGGACGTGGCCGTAGCGATCGGCTGCGACCCCGCGACGATGTACTCAGCCATCCTGCCCCTTCCGCCGGACCTGGACGAGATGATGATCTCCGGCTTTCTCCGCGGCAAGCCCGTGGAAATGGTGAAGTGCGAGACCTCCGACATCGAGGTGCCTGCGCACGCCGAAATCGTGCTCGAAGGATTCTTGGAACTCGGCGAGTTGCGAACGGAGGGTCCGTTCGGCGATCATACAGGTTTCTACTCACTCGAAGACGAGTACCCGGTCTTCCACGTCACCTGCGTCACCCGTCGTCGCAATCCGATTTATCCCACTACGATCGTGGGGCCGCCGCCAATGGAAGACTTCTACATGGGCAAGGCGATCGAGCGCATCTTTCTTCCCTTGATGCGCATGCAGTTGCCGGAAGTGCGGGATATCTGCATGCCGGCTGAAGGCGTTTTTCATAACCTGATCCTCGTTTCGATCCGCAAGTCCTATCCCGGCCACGCGCGCAAAGTGATGCACGCGATCTGGGGATTGGGACAGGCAATGTTCAGCAAATGCATTGTGGTGGTGGACGAGGAGGTGAACGTGCAAGACGTGCGCGAAACGGCCTGGAAGGCCTTGAACAACATCGACCCGCAGCGGGACATCGAGTTCGTTACCGGACCGGTGGACTCGCTGGACCACGCCAGCCGGCTGCCGAACTTCGGCTCCAAAATGGGCGTGGATGCGACCCGCAAGTGGCCTGCCGAAGGCTTCACGCGGCCTTGGCCGAAGGTGATCCGGATGGACCGCGCGGTGCAGGATCGCGTCGACAAGTTGTGGAAGCGCGCGGGGCTGGGGTGATTGTCAAACTCGATGTATTCCAAGTCCTGGCGCTGTCCTGTTTCGGCCTCGTCTTTGGAGCCTGGCTGAAGCGCCGCCTGCCAATTCTGGATGATTTGAATATTCCCGCGCCGATCATCGGCGGCTTGATTTACGCTCTCGCGGCGCTTGGACTCCGCGGCCATGTCAACTTTGAGATGGACCTGTCACTGCAGAGGGTCCTGATGGTCGCGTTCTTTACCAGCGTCGGCCTAGGCGCCAGTGTGTCGCTGGTGAAGAAGGGTGGGCCGCAAGTGCTGTTGTTCTTGGTCGTGGCCACAATCGGCGCGGGGCTGCAGAACGGGCTGGGCGTAGCGCTGGCGCAGATCTTCGGCCTTGACCCGCTGCTCGGCATTGTCTCTGGGTCCGTGGCCTTAACCGGTGGCCCGGCCACAGCGCTTTCTTTCGGAAAGACATTCGAGGCGCTCGGCGTCACGGGCGCGACCACGCTGGGTGTCTCGTGCGCGATGTTCGGCATGACGGCCGGCGGTCTGCTCGGCGGCTTCATCGGGGGCAACATCATCCGAGGCAAAGGTCTGCACTCGAAAGCCATCGGAGTGGAAAGACACGCCGTGCTGGCGCCTCTGGACCAGGAGATCAGCGTCGAACGCGAGGAAGCTTCGCTTCTCCAGAACATCGTGGTGATCGGCATCTGTATGGGACTCGGTTCCATCATCGGTGGCTGGTTTACCGCGCGGCAGATCGTACTTCCCGAATATGTGGGCGCGATGATCGTGGCCGCCATTGTTCGCAACCTCGATGATCGACTCGGCATCGCGGGCGTCTCGCAGCGTCACGCCGACATGATCGGCAACATCGCGTTGTCGATCTTCATCGTTATGGCCATGCTGGGACTGCGGCTGTGGGAACTGGCGCATCTGGCTCTGCCGATGCTGGTGATTCTGGTGCTGCAAGTGGCGCTGATCTGGATCATGTGCCTCGGCGTTTTCCGGCTGATGGGTAAGGACTACGAGGCCGCGGTGATGGCGGGCGGCTTCTGCGGATTCATGCTTGGGACGACCGCCAACGCTGTGGCATGCATGAGCGTGCTGACGCAGAAATACGGTCCGTCGCCGCGCGCGTTCATCGTGGTGCCGCTGGTGGGCGCGTCGTTGATTGACTTCACGAACGCGACTATTATCAACGCGATTACGAACTTCCTGCGGTAGGCTCATGTTACAATGAGCCTGTTACGGTGGCTGTAGCTCAGTCGGTAGTAGCACCTGATTGTGGTTCAGGATGTCGTGGGTTCGAATCCCACCAGCCACCCCACACGAAATCGTAAGTTATAAGCGCGAAATGCACGGGAAGGCGGTGAAAGTCCGCCACTGCCCCGCAACTGTAAACGGCAATTCGTACGGGAGCGTCCGGCCACTGTGGAGGCAAAGGCTTCACGGGAAGGCAAGGTCGCCGCAATCCCAGCCGCAAGTCAGGAGACCGGTTTCGCTTACATTGAGCCACGTTCCGAGGGAGAACGTCTCTATGCGAACCGCCTTCCTCCAATCCGATTCCGATGCTACGAGCGCAGCCCGATGAGCGCCAAGGCCCTCTTCGTCGGCGGCACCGCATCCCACGCGGGTAAGAGTTGGTTCACCACCGCGATCTGTCGGTATCTTCGCAATCGGGGTCTTCGTGTAGCGCCGTTCAAGGCGCAGAACATGTCGAACAACTCGGGGCCCTGCCGCATCTCCCTGAATGGCGCGGGCGCCACCAGCTACGGTGAGATCGGCCGAGCCCAAATCGCTCAAGCCGAAGCGTGCGGACTCGAACCGGAAACTGACATGAACCCGATCCTGCTGAAGCCGCACTCAGACAAGGGATCGCAGGTGGTCGTGAACGGGCGCATCTGGCGCGACCTTAGCGCATCGGCGTATTACGACAACTTCCCCGCCCTTCTGCAACATGTGCTCGATGCATATGAGCGACTGGCGACGCGTTATGAGTTCATCGTCATCGAGGGCGCCGGCAGCGTAGCCGAGATGAACTTGAAGGCTCGCGACCTGGTGAACTTCGGGCTCGCTGAACGCGTCGGCGCTCCGGCGGTGCTTGTCGCCGACATTGATCGCGGGGGCGTCTTCGGATCCGTGGTGGGAACATTATCGCTGCTGACCGGAGCCGAACTCACACTGGTCCGATCCTTCGCGGTGAATCGCTTTCGAGGGGAACCCACGTTATTCCACGACGGAGTATCGTTCCTTGAGGACCGGACGGGCAGACCATGTGTCGGCGTCTTTCCCTACGTTCACGGCGTAGCCCTTGACGACGAAGATGGCGTGTCGCTCGACGACAAGTCGCAGGGCCCAGGCTCGGTCGCGATCGTGCGCCTCCCGCACGTGTCCAATTTCAATGAGTTCGATCGCTTGTCGGGAGCGGTGTGGTTAAGCGCTCCCGATCGAACGCTATACGACGCAATCATACTGCCGGGCACAAAGAACACAATCGGCGATCTGCGCTGGATGCGTACCGTTGGGTTCGATACGTGGATCCAGCGTCAGCACGCTGCGGGCGCGCAGATTGTCGGCGTGTGCGGAGGGTTCCAGATTCTCGGCGAAGTAGTTGACGGAGAGCCGGGCCTTGGCCTGCTTCCCGCCGACACCACGACGCTGCCCGACAAAGTGGTTCGGCCTGTACGCGCGATGGCGAACGGGACCTGCTTCAACGCTTACGAGATCCACATGGGCGTGACGGATACGCCCCGCGGCGCCACCCCCTTCGCTACAGTAAACGGCCGACCTGAAGGGATACGCGTCGGCCGTTGCTCCGGAACATATCTTCACGATGCGTTGCGTTCGGACGCGGTCCTGCAGATGCTCGGCTTGCAGGCCACAGCCAAGCGCGAGCCGCCCTACGACACTCTGGCGTCATGGTTCGAGTCGAATGCCGACACGCGACTGTTTGAGGAGCTGTACCTTTGACACGCTGGGAATTTGGCGCCGCGGTCGCGCTCGATCTTGCGCTCGGAGACCCGCACTGGTTTCCACATCCGGTGCGCGGCATCGGCTGGATGATCTCGCGCGGGGAGCAAGCCGTCCGCTCAAGCAAGCTGCCTTTGCGAATCGCAGGTGTGGTGTTGTGCGCGACGGTAGCCGCGGCATCGGCGGGGCTTGTATGGCTGACGCTACCGTGGGGCAATATCTATTGGGCTTACTCCTTCCTGGCGCTGCGCAGTTTGGATGTCGAATCGGCACATGTCATCCGCACGCTCCGCATCGGTGATATCGTAGCGGCACGCAAACAACTGGCCATGATTGTGGGCCGCGACACGGCAACGCTCGACGAATCCGAGATCGTGCGTGCGCTCATCGAAACTGTCTCCGAGAACTTCGGCGACGGAGTAGTCGCGCCGCTCTTCTACCTCGCGCTGTTGGGCCCCGCGGGCATGGCCGCATACAAGGCGGTAAACACGCTGGACTCCATGGTCGGCTACAAGGACGCCCGCTATCGTGAACTCGGGTGGGCGTCCGCCAAGCTCGACGATGTACTCAACTACATTCCCGCCCGCCTCAGCGCGGCCTTCGTATGGATCGCCGCAACCCTGCTGGGCATGAGCCCGGCGCGTTCGGTAAGAACCACATGGCGCGACGCGGCCTCACAGCCGAGCCCGAACTCGGGCTGGCCCGAGGCGGCGTTCGCTGGAGCGCTGGGCGTCCAACTCGGCGGTATCAACTTCTACCGAGGCGTGGAAAGCCGCAAGCCGCGAATCGGCGAATCGCATCGCCCGTTGGTCCTTACAGAATTCAGCCGAGCTCGCCGCCTGCTGTACACAGCAGCGCTACTCGCCATCGCAGGAGTCACGCTATGGCTGTAACCCACGGCGGCAACATCTTTGAAGCGGCACGCGAACTCAACTGCGACTGGCGCGACATCCTCGACTTCAGTGCGAGCATCAACCCGCTCGGACCCTCACCGGCAGTACGCGACGCAATCACAGGGGCGATCGACCAGATCGTTCACTACCCAGACCCGTATGCGTGCCGGCTTCAAACTGCACTCGCCGAGGAATGGAATGTGGACCCCGAGCGTATCCTCCTCGGCAACGGCGCAACCGAGCTGATTCATTTCCTCGCGCGCACGTGGCGCGTCCGGACGACGCTCATCACACCCGTGTTTTCCGAATTCCATCGAGCGTATCCGGCCGCGCCTCAAAACGAGTGGCCCGAGGACGGCCTCGTCATTACGACCAATCCGGTCAATCCCACAGGCGCGTCCGGCTGCTTCCGGACCAGGCGCGGCTCGACCTTGGTGGACGAGTCCTTCCTCGAGTTCACCAATCTCCCCACGCGCATGCATGAGCCGAACTGTCTGGTCCTGCGATCCCTCACTAAGTTTCATGCGCTGCCGGGCCTTCGCATCGGGGCCCTTGTCGGCCCGGTCGACATCATGCGACAACTACGGACGCAGCGCGAACCCTGGCAAGTGAACGTGCTCGCCGAGGCCGCGGCGCTGGCAGCGATCCACGACAAAGAACACCAACGCCATACTAACGACTACATCGCGTTCGAACGCGCCCGGCTGTGGGATGCGCTCACCTGTCTTGAAGGAGTGCAGCTTCATCCCACGAACGCCAACTACTACTTCGCGGCGCTCGATTATCCTGCATCCAGTCTGTGCCACTACATGAAGATGCGAGGAGTCCTGCTGCGCAACTGCGACGGCATCCCGGGCGTGCCGGCGCCTCAAGCTGTCCGCTTCGCCATCCGCACACGCCAAGAGAACGACAAGCTACTCGACCTTTGGAGGGCCTTTTCTTGCGACTAATCGCATTCCTGCTCGCCGCAATCAGTCTCGCCGCCGCGCCTGCGCAGCGCATCATCTCCACCGGCCCAAGCATCACGGAGATTCTTTTCGCGCTTGGGCTGGGTTCGCAGGTCGTGGGCGCGACCGAGTACTGCAAGTACCCGCCCGAAGCGCAGAAGATCCCCCGTATCGGAACCTGGATGACGTACAACATGGAGGCGATCCTCCAGACACGTCCCACGCTCGTCATCGTCCAGAAGACCGAGATCCACGACGATTCCAGATTCCGCGCCAAAAGCCTGCGCACCGTCAACGTCGAACTGGACTCCATCCCGCACATCCTGGATGCGATTCGCTCCATCGGCGCCGCCACCGCCACCGAGGCACAAGCCACACGACTCATCGCACGGATTCGCGCCGAACTCGACGCCGTACGGAA
>DASQDN010000081.1:0-1969 GCA_035634155.1 Bryobacteraceae bacterium
TCCGCCTCTATATTTTCATCGCCACCATTCACCTTCTGGTGATTACAGCAACGTTGTATCGAATGGATCTGTTCAAGGCCGGCGAATGGGGACGCCCGCTCGCCAAGATGATCGATGGCATCGCTAAGGAAAGAAACACGACGGCTGCGCAGATCGATGAAGCCGCCAGCCACCATCTCGCCAAGGCTTACGCAATCGCCCAGTACTTCGCCGTTCTCGGCTTTGCCGTGTTCCCCTGGCTCCTGTATCGCCGTCGCAAGCCGTATTACGTGCAGCATTTCATCTTCTCGCTGCATATTTACAGCTTCTATTTCCTGGGCACGGGACTGATGGGCCTTCTCGTATCCGGAGCCACTTGGGTCCGATCGCCCTCATATTTAATTACGCTGGTCTATCTCTGGTTTGCCTTGCGGCGCCTGTACGGAGAGAGCTGGGGCGCCGCGCTTTGGAAGGCCGTGATTCTCCGCATCGGTCTCTTCATCACGGAAGGCGCCGTCGTCGGAATCGCACTCTTCTACGCAATCTTCCGGCTGAAGCAGGGTCATTAGCACCCGGTAATCATCGCCTACTGTGAAAACTGTACACACGGGCATCTTGCCGGGCCCTCAAGCTACTTATTAGGATTCAACAGCTTACGAAGGACATTCGTTTGGCCCCTATCCTGCGTTACCGGGAGTGCCATGACACGTTTCACGCAACTCTTGGGCATTGCACTCATATCCGCAGCCGTATCGGCCGAACCTCAGCCGCGGACCCTTCCTGAGAACGAAAACGAACGTCAGCCCGGCACCCTGCGGCTATCCGGCATTCATGAACACGACCAGGTTCTGCTCGACGGCGAGTTGATCGGCGATGGCAGACGATTAGCTCAGTTCGGAAGCAAACTGCTGGTCAATCCCGGCGACTACACTGTGACCATCGTCTCCTCGGCCGGCGATCAAAGCTGCGAGATGCGAGTAGCCGTCCGTGAGAATCGTACCGCTGTCGCCAGTTGCGGCGTTGCTCAAGGCCAGGAGCAGTTCGTAGATTAGTCAACTCTCCCACGTCCCAGTGGGTGGTCCTCTGGTAAACTACAAGGATTCACTGCTCCAAGTAGTTTAGGCGAAGGCGCCGGGCCTCACCGAGTTTCTCGGTCTTCGTCTCACCCAAGAGGAACCATCCGTGTCGACCCCTCGCGTTCTCGTTTCGCTACCGCTTGCAGCCGTGCTGTTTGTCGCCGGCTGCCAACAGCAAAAAGTCGTGCAAAGCACGTCGGGTCCGCCACCGGTACCTGTGTCGGTGGCCACCGCAACGCAAGAACCCGTTCCGTTTGAACTTCGCGTCGTTGGCAATGTGGAGGCCTCGGCTACGGTTCAGGTCAAATCCCAGGTGGCAGGTCCGCTCGACCGCGTGCACTTCACCGAAGGTCAGAACGTCGCGAAAGGAGCGCTGCTGTTCGAACTCGATGCGCGACCTTTCCGGGAAGCGCTGCGGCAGGCCGAGGCGGCGGTAGCCCGCGATCAGGCGCAGTTGCGACAAGCCGAAGCAGCCCTGGCCCGCGACACCGCCCAGGCTCGCAATGCGGATGCCGACGCGAATCGGTACGGCGAATTGGCCAAAGCAGGCGTCATCTCCAAAGCTCAGCACGATCAATACCGCACGTCCGCGGACGTTACGCGGGAAGCTGTGCGCGCGGCACAGGCGTCCATCGAAAGCGCGAAAGCATCGCTCGAAAGCGACTTCGCCGCCGTCGATCGCGCCAAACTCGACCTCAGCTACGCACAAATCCGTTCGCCGCTCTCCGGCCGCACCGGCAACCTTTTGGTTCATCCAGGCAATCTCGTGAAAGCCAATGACGTGCCGCTGGTCGTCATCAATCAAGTCAGCCCCATCTTTGTCACGTTCAGCATTCCCGAACAGCACCTGGGCACAATCCGGCAGCGCAGTGCGCGTGGAAAGCTGGCCGTCCATGTGACGCCTCACGACTCGC
>DASQDN010000082.1:0-12541 GCA_035634155.1 Bryobacteraceae bacterium
CGGTCCTCAAATGTGACCTCCTGCGTCCGCGACACCTGTGATCGCAGACTTTAACTCTCCAATCACGCATATCGGGATTGTGCGGGCAGTCTTGAGCGAAAATTCGATGGTCCCGCCGCGTCCCGTATCATCGACTAAGTACTCAATGCTCAACTTGATAGAGCAGTTCGGAGACATCGACATCTACCTTTTCGACCAGCTCTTGCGAGGGCGGATCACATCCGGGATGCGCATCTTCGACGCCGGTTGCGGCGCCGGTCGCAACCTTGTCTACTTCCTTCGCAATGGATACGAGGTGTTCGGGGTGGATACCGATGAGAACGCAGTCCGCCGCATGCAGGCACTCGCCGCAACATTGACTCCGGGGCTTCCCGCACAGGAGCACTTTCGCAACGAACCGATAGAATTGACGACGTTCCCCAACCAGTTCGCACACGTAGTCATCTGCAGCGCCGTGCTGCACTTCGCGCGCGACCACGCTCACTTTGACGCGATGCTCGCGGGAGCGTGGCGACTCCTGAAGCCGGGCGGGCTCTTTTTCTGCCGGCTCGCCTCTTTGATCGGCATGGACGAGGGCCGATTCCGACCGCTCGGCCAGGGCAGATTTCTTCTGCCGGACGGATCGGAGCGATATCTGGTCGATGAAGCTCGGCTAACCCGCGCGAACACGGAACTCACAGGTCAAGCGCTCGATCCACTCAAGACGACCGTCGTACAGAACGAGCGCTGTATGACCACCTGGGTCGTTCGCAAGCGATAACAGCCTAGAACGCCTGGCCGATGCTGAAGAAGAGCCGACCCCGGCTTTCCTCGGGCCTGCGATCCAGCTTCACGCCGTAGTCAAGCCGAAGCAGGAACCACGGCGTTCGCACTCGCAGCCCAACGCCCGCGGTTTTACGAATATCTCCGAAGCTGAACTGCGAAGCCTCATCCCACACGTTGCCGATGTCTGAGAATCCGACGCCGTCAAAGATGGAAAACAACGGGAACCGGATTTCGTTGTTCACTACCAACATCGCTTCGCCGCCGAGTATTTCCCGCGCAGGACCCACCGGCCCCACGCCGTTCTGCTCGAACCCGCGAATGGTGGTGCCGCCGCCGGCAAAGAAGCGCTCACTGAGGGGCACGGGATTTCCGTTGAAGCCTTTCGCCATTCCGATTCGAATGCCGCCGGCGTAAACCAGCCGCGGCCGCAGGATCTCATTGGTGAACAGTTCCAGCTCTTCTTTTTCCAGCGGAATGTACCGGAAGTATTGGCCAAAGTATTTGGCGAACGGTCGTTGCGATCCGAGCATGGCCGGCGCGAATTGAATCGCCTGCGACATGAAGCTGCCCCGAGTTGCATCCAGAATCTCATCTCGCGTTTCACGTGTCAGCGTGCTGGTCAACGAGCCAAGGCGAACCGGCGGATCCACCAGCAGTGCGGGCAGAACGTTAGGACCCGCGTCATAGGTCTTCGTGCGCTCCAGACGGTAGCCGTAGTTCCACACGTAGTGTTCCCACGGGCGCGCTTCCTGCTGAATGGAGAAGCCAATCCGATCGACACTGAAGGGATCCGAACTCTCGGTGGCCGGATTGCGCTCGCGTCGGAAGAAGGGACTGGCGATCGTCTTCACCGGGAATCGGCGCAGCAACGGCTGGCTGAACGAAAGCCGCAACTCTTGCAGTTGTTTGTCGTACCGAGCGCGTAGTGTGGCCACGCGCGCGCTGCCAAGCGAGTTGCGATTTGAAACATCGATGATGCCGCCGGGGCCGCGTTCGGTATCGAAAAAGCCGCCGTATCGCACCTCGAAGGGCTGTACTTCTCGGACGCGCACCCGGAGGCGAACCAGCTTCTGCGACGCGCCATTGGCATTCATCTGCCGCGCCCGCGTCTGTTCGCCGGCCGCCGCGTCCACGTCTTCACGCACGATTTCCACCAGCGAGTAAGCGCCCGTATTGTACAGATTGCGCCTGGAATTACCGAGCTTCTGCAGGTCGAGCACACCACCCGGCCCGACCTCGAGCTGCGTCCGGATCATGTTCTCGCTGGTGTTCTGCTGACCCTCCACAACAACATCGGCGACCACCGACTGTTGGTTCTCTTCGATGTTGAACCGTACATCCACCTTGCCCTCGGCTTTGTCCCGATCGAGCACCATTCGGATGTCCACGTCGTTGTAG
The DNA here is from genome assembly GCA_035634155.1 of Bryobacteraceae bacterium. Classification (GTDB taxonomy): domain Bacteria; phylum Acidobacteriota; class Terriglobia; order Bryobacterales; family Bryobacteraceae; genus DASQDN01. Next base: position 2,164 of record DASQDN010000082.1, read on the forward strand.
CCTTGGTCCCAATAAACCTGCCGAATCCGCGCTAAAGCGTGCTCTTCCAGCACAGGCTTGTACGCCTCACCCACCGGAACCGGGGCAGCCACAGCCAAACGAGCGTCATCGAACACCGCATTTCCGTCGAACGCCACATTGCGAATCGTGTACAGCGGGCCTTCTTCTACCGGGAACACCACGCGTCCCGTGCGGCTCTGTGCATTCAGATCGTACTTGGGAGTCTTCACCTCGGCATCCAAATAGCCGAACTCCTGATAAAGGCGCGTCAACGTGTCTGTCACGCGGCTCGGAGCGACATACACATCGCGCTCTAACTTCTGGTTCTCAATTACGTCGCGAAGCTTGGAGGGCGTAATCCCATTTGCACCTTCGAACTCAACCTTCACGTCCTGGAATTGAGGTCCCGAGTTGATGTCAAAAGTGACGCGCTTGCGTCCCTCCGATTCCGCTACCTGATAACTAACGTTCGATTGGAGGTAGCTTTCTTTCACCAGCCAATTGCGAAGCAGCACCATCGAATCATCCACTCGCTGGATGTCAAAGACTCCCTGCTGCCAGCTTTCGCGGATGTCTTCCTGAACCTCATCGGGAACAGAAATCCCCTCAAATACCAGATCCACCTTGCGGCCGGGATCGACATTCAGATTCAGGTTGATGACCCCGGGTTGCTGCTGGTCGCGTTGAAGTCGAACTTGCGCCTCCAGCAGACCTTCCCCGGCATACATCTCCTCGATACGATCGAGTCCTTTGCGAACCTTGAAGTAGTCGAATCGCTTGCCCGGCTTCGCCTTTAGCTTGTCTGCGAGTTGCTTGTCCGTGAAGATCTGGTTTCCCGCGATGTTCACGTTCCCGACGATTCTCTGCAGACGCCGGTCGCCACGGCGCGGCGCTCGAATGCCGCCGAACCGCACTTCGTGCCGAAAATCGCCCCGGAAGCTGCCATCGGATTGCCGCACACCGCGCGTGGTGAAGCGCCTGGTGATATCGTACTCGGCCACATAGATCTGGTCCGAGCTGTTCACAAGGTCCATCGAATAGATGAGCTCTAGATTGCGAGTAATGTTCTGACCCAGCGTCAGGCGAGCGCTGGGGTCGGCTTCATTCGCGATCAGATTCGGCTCAATACGCACTGTGCTCAAGCCCGTGGCGCCTGCCAGTGTGCGGCCCAATTGCGAGCCCACGCGACCTGTCAAGTACGACAGCACCTGGTTGCTCGCGACTTCAAACTCGTTTCCGCGGATTTCCTCCATGGTCTTGCCGGTCACCAGCAGCGCGAGGATGTCTGGCTCGGGCAGCGGTGGATCGGAAGTCAATGTAGTCTCTGTCTTACCTGTCTCACCACTGACGCGCAGGGTGATGTCATAGCCGCCCGCGTTGGTCGTGGCGAGAATGTCCAGATTCGGTTCGATGCTTCGCTCGCCTGTGAAGGTGATGACCCCGCGGTCTACCAGGTAGGTCCGCTCCTGGAAGCGCAACTCCCCGCCTTCTTCAATCTCCACACGGCCCGACAAGCCGGGCTGATACGGAGTGCCGATCAGTCGCAGATTGGCCGTCACTTCGGCCTCGGCAAGGCTGTTATCAATCACGATTGGATTCTGCGTCACCACGCGGATATCGAACCGGATGTTCTCAACCAGTTGGCTACGCTGTTCGGTCAGATCAAGCGGCTTCGGTTGTGTCGCCTTCGCCAGAACGGCGCGAGTCAACTGGTCTTCGGTGTATGCTCCTTCAACGATCTGCACGCGTCCGCCGACTACAACCTGTTCCCCGGCGCTGCGCACGTCGATGTCGATGTTCGACATCGTCTTCAGGCCTTCCGGAGCGTTCATGTAAACGTCCGTCGCCTTTACGTTCAGATCGGCATTGGCGATGGTTCCACCGGCGTACTCCACTGACCCGCCGCCGGACAGATCGCCTCCGTTAAGTACGCCGGAAAGCTGGGACACAGTGGCTCGATTGCCGGCCAGATCTACGCGGACATTTAGTTCATCCAAGGCGACGCGCGGTTCACGCACGCTCACCTGGCCGTTCCTCATCTGCACGAAGCCTTGCGCCTGCGGATTCTGAGCAGTGCCGGTAACGGAGGCGTGCAACTCCGTCGCTCCCTGCGTCTGCACTGCGTCGGTAAACGCCGTCGCGATAGCGGCATCAAAGTTGCCATCCGCGCGCAAATCCAGCGGCCGCGTTCCGGTTAAGCCCGCCGTACCTGCCACCGTGAGGTTGGTGGATGGGCCGGTCAATGCAAACTGATTTACCCGGGCAACCCCATTAGCGATTGCGATCTCAGACGTGCCGGTCTGCTGCAACGCGTAGCTGCCGATGTTCACTCGCAAATCGGGGAACGTCAGCTTTGCCTGCAAAGCTTCAATCTCCGGGCGAGCCGCCGTCGCCTCTAGACGAGCGCTCACCGTGCCGCCGACATTATCCGGCAAGGAGCCGAGTTCCGCCAGATTCAACGCCTTCAACTCCGCCGTAAACTGCGCCGGTCCTTCGCGCCGAGGAAGTTCCACCGGGAGTGTGGCCGGCAGCAGCCCAAACGGAACTGTACCGCTCGCGCTGATGTTCGCGACTCCGAACTGAGCAGACGCCGTTTGCAATTCCAGCGCGCCATTGCGAACCAGCGCCTGCAGGTTCGCGTTGGTCACCGGAGTCTTCTGTCCGGCCGCTAGGAAGGATCCGTTGGTCAAGGTGACGGCGACGTTCGGATCGATGCGCTTCAGATTGCCGCGAATCGTTCCATCGATCGATGCGGTTCCTTGCGCCGTGATCGGACTGGCCGAAGGAACGTACTGCACCAGCGACGGCAGGTCCAGCTTGGCCGCGAGCCGGATCGTCCCCTCTCCGCCACGCTGATCGAGTGGCAGTGTGCCCTGCACGTTGATTCGCGACTCACGAGCAATCAACGTAGCGTTGTCGATCGTCAGTGTCTGGTTAGCGTAGCGCGCCACAATCGGACCTTCGCTACGCACCGGCTGTTCTTTGTACTGCAGGTCGAGAGCGGCGATTTCCGCCGTGGCTTGACCGTTATCCAGGAAGTCCTTCAATGGGCCCGAGCCGCGGACCGTAGCCGTCACCCGGCCGGTTATCGGCTGATCGATCTTCACCGGCAGGTTCGTAAGATCGACGTTGTTCGCCCTTACTTCAAAGTCGGACGGGTAAGGCTCCTTCACTCCCACATTTGCCGTCGCCGCTAAGTTGAACGCCGGAGCCGCTGCTTCCAAACGCGCCTGCTGATTCTCGACATGAGCCGTGAGCGCCACTGCTCCAAAGTTGTCGGTCCCCACCTGCACGTTCTCGGCTCGAACGGTAAGGTCCGCCGTGGGATTCTCCGCCGTACCTTGGCTTTGCGCGTTGACGTTCAACTCCGCGCGCACAGGGCGGCCATCCGCAAGACTGAGCTTCGTCAGCTTCAAGTTGTCCGACTTCGCATCGAGCGTGTAGGTTTTCGCCTCAAGGTTGTACGTGGCCGAGGCGACCAGCGATCCATCGCCGCCTTCCTGGGGCTTGTCCAGGCGAAGCTCCGGGACTGTCAACACATCGCCGCGCAGTTGCGCCACAGCGTTCAACGTTCCGAGCGGCTCGTTGTAAGCGACCAGATCGGAAGCGCCGAGCTTTGCATCTACTTCAGGTTGTTTCGTGGTCCCGCGCACCTCGGCTGTGAACCACGCTGTGCCCGATACCGGCATGTCCGCCTTGTTCAGCCCGGCGAGAACGTCAGAGATCACGATCCGTTCACTGCTTGCGCCAAGATGGATCTGCGGCGCTCGACCCTTTAATCCGACCGTACCGGAAGCTGTCACCGTCTGTCCGCGCCAGGCGACACTAGCATTCTGCAGGAACACACGTGACGGGTTGTAGTTGGCAACTGCGGCAACGTTGATGCCGTTCAACTCACCTACCGTAAGGGACTCGCCCTGCACATTGGCAGCGACCGAAGGATTCTCCACCGTGCCGCCGAGCTTCGCGGATACATTCAGCGGACCACTTACCGGAGTTCCGACCAGTGTTCCTCGTCCGCGGCCCAGGAACGCTTCGGCCGAGGCGATGGTTCCGGCAAGATCCGCAGCCTGCAGATCCACATTGCCGGCAAGCCCCTTCTGATTCACGAGCGTCACTTGACCGGTTGCGCGAGCATTCAACGCGCGCAGATCCCGAATGCCGACCACCATCCGATTGCCCTGCGACTTAGCGTTGATGGTTGCGGTAACGGGCACGACGTTCTTCGCAGGAGCAGACCGCGTCGGCGTAAGTCGAACGGTCGCGTCTGCCACCGCCTGCTTGTACTCCATCCCGGGCCACCGTGCTGCGATGTCGGCAGTACCGCGGCTGGCGATACGGACTGGCGTCCTGAAAGCAGCAGTCAGCGTATCCAGGTTAAGGTTCCGAGCGCTGATGTTTGCCGTGCTTTGGCCGGCTTCCGGCTTCAACGCCAGATCGGCATTGCCCTGGACTGTGCCCGAAGGGGAAGCGATATTGAAGGATGCCAGCCGGGCACGCGATGCAGCGGCGTCATACTGGCCTTCGGCTTGCACGTCCACATCGCGGAACCGATCCACCTGCAGATCCTCGCCCTCAACCTTGGCACGAGCCACGATCTGGTCAATCGTGCCGGAAGCCGAAAAGATCACATGAGCGGTTCCCGATGCATTCTGATTGACACCAGCGAACTCGATCAGAGGCGCCAGAGCCAACGTGGTGTCGCCCTTCACGTCCAATCGCGGCTTATCGAAGTCGTTGACGGACCCTGCGACGTTAACCGTGGATTCACCTAAGCCGACCGTGAGGTTTCGGACGTCCACGTCCTTCTCCTTCAGAAGCAGGTCGGCCGTGATCCCGCGCAAAGGCAGGGATCGTGCCTGATACGATGCCGTTCCGCCTTCCCTCGCTGTGAACTGAATGTCGTGGTTGCCAGTTGCTGGGTTGCCGTCCACGGTCAACTCGGAGATAGGCAGATGCGCGGCCACCTTCTGGCGACGGTCTTCCACGCGAAGATCGCCGCCTTCAACCAGGAACTTGTCGATCAGGAAGTCGACCTTGGTTTCCGTCTTCTTCTTTGGCTCTTCAGGGCTCTGCGGAACATTCGTACGGCCGTTCTCATCGATAACGAAGTGAATGCTCGGATTGCGGATGGTTCCGTCTTCGATGATGTACTTGCCACTCAGCAACGAGCGAAGTCCGATATCTACTTGGACACGATCCGCCCGCAGGATGGGCGGCAGATCCGGGGCCTGCGGCGCGCGCACCACCACATTGCGCAAGTCGGCCTTCGCGGAAAGCAGGTTGTAGTCGAATCCCGAGGAGTCGAAACTGACACCCTGCTTGTCCATAATCTCCACGATCTTCTTCAGCGCGTAACGCCGCGCCGGCGGCGTGTGAAGAAGCGCCACAAGAAGAATCACAAGGCTGATGAGGCTGCCGATTCCCCAGGCAATCCAGCGAAGTTTTCGGTTAAGCGCGGCGGCCACTACTTGTGCCCCCAGAGCATTGCGGTCATTGTGATTGGTTCCCCTTCCGAATCGAGTCGACAAGGACCCGTGAAAAGTAAGGACACGGTGATAGCCCGGAACGTTTCGCGTGAAGTGTAGGTTAGCGGACCTGTATACTACGCAGACCTGCTGCCTATGAAGTACTTGGCCCTTCTCCTTTTCCTGACACCCTGCCTGACGACAGCCCAGATGACGTTGCGGGAAGCCGCGGCGCAACGCTCCCTCCTGCTGGGAGCTGCCGCCAACGCCGACGAGTTCGGCATCCCGAACCGTCTCGCGGACCAGCAGTACGCGGGCACACTGGCGCGGCACTTCAACCTGCTGACCGCCGAAAACGCAATGAAATGGCAGGTATTCCGGCCGACGCGCGCCACCTACGATTTCGGGCCCACAGACAAGCTCGTGTCCTTCGCCGCGCAGAATCGGAGGGCGGTACGCGGGCACGTGCTGCTCTGGCATAACGGTGTGCCGGATTGGCTTCCGCAGTACGCCGCCACTGCGAGCCCGTCCGACATGGCAGGTTTGCTGGAAGAACACATCCGAACCGTTGTCGGACGATATAAGGGCAGGATCTTCGCCTGGGATGTCGTGAATGAGGCCTTCAACGATCCGGCAGGTTCCGCTCCGGTCACGCTCCGCGATTCCATCTGGCACAACCGGCCCGGCATCGGCCGCTCAGGGACAGGCTTTATCGAGCAGGCATTTCGTTGGGCCAACCAGGCCGATCCGAGCGCGCTGCTTTTCTATAACGACTACAGCATTGAGGGACCAGGTCCAAAGTTCAATGCGGTGCTTGCGATGGTGAGGGACTTCGTCGCGCGCGGTGTGCCCATTCATGGCGTCGGCTTCCAGATGCATCTGGACATAAATGGCTACCCAACCGATGCAGGTTTTGCGCAAAACATGCGGCAGATCACCGATCTCGGTTTACAGGTACACATCACCGAAATGGACGTCCGCGTCCGAGTCGACAACCGGGGGAACGCGACCGACCGCGATCTGCAGCTTCAGGCAGGTACCTACGAGCGCATTGCAGGCCTGTGTTTGGCCAATCCCAAATGCACGGCATTGCAAACCTGGGGTTTCACGGACCGGCACTCCTGGGTTCCGGGCGTCTTCGCGGGTTTCGGAGCCGCGCTTCCATTTGACGCTAACTACCAACCGAAGCCCGCCGTGGAGGCCCTTTTAAGAGCTTTCAGGAGCGTGCCGCCTGTGCTTTCCGCCAATGCGATTGTGAACGCCGCCAGTTATCGCGGCGGCGCTGTCGCTCCCGGAGAACTCGTCACCATCTTCAATGCCCGATATGGCCCGTCGACACTCCGCAGCGCCGTTCTCACTCCCGACAACAAACTCGCCTCGGAAGTGCAAACGGCCAAGGTGTACTTCGATAACATTCCCGCGCCGCTCATCTACGCCGTCGCGGGTCAGGTGAGCGCAATCGTTCCGTATGAAGTAGCCGGTCGAGCGGAAACCGTCGTACAGTACGAGTTCAATGGAGTTCGCTCGAACACCGTAACCCTGCCCGTAGCCCGCACAGCTCCTGGAATCTTCGCTAGCGACGCCTCAGGCAAGGGACCAGGGCTAGTCTTGAAGCTCGACTACAGCGTAGTGTCGCCAACTAATCCTGCGCGCGCCGGAGATGCTGTCTTGCTGCTCGCCACAGGCGGCGGCGCTATCTCAGGAGGAGCCGTCACCGGAGCGCTGGCGCCAAGTTCAGGGCAACAGTCGGAACCCGTTACCGCGACCATCAACGGCGTACCGGCGGAAGTGCTGTACGCAGGCCCGGCCCCCGGTCTGGTCAACGGAGTCCTGCAAGTCAACCTCACCATTCCCCAGGCCGCCGGCACAGGCGATCTGCCGCTGCTGCTCCGCGTCGGCGGTGTCGAAAGCCAGACCGGCATCACCGTATCTGTGCGTTGATCTTTTACTCAGCGCGGAGGGCGACCACCGGATTTACCGAGGCCGCTCTCCGTGCCGGTATGAAGCTCGCCACCACCGCAGCAATCCCGAGAATCGAAGCGACAGCAAGAAGCGTCTGCGCGTCCCAAGGCTCAACTTCGAAAAGCATAGTGCGAATCGAAGTCGCCGCGCCAACCGAGCACACCAACCCAACCACAGTTCCAATAGACGCCAGCACGGCTGCTTCCCGCAGCACCATGGCATAAACGGAACGGCGTTCCGCGCCAAGCGCCATCCTGACGCCGATCTCCCGGGTCCGCTGGCTCACCGAATACGCGATCACGCCATACAAACCCACGACGCTCATCAGGAATGCGAGTCCCGCGAAACTGCCCACAAGCACGGTCGAGGATCGCCGCAGGTACGCAGGCTCAGACTCCGTGATTCGTTCGTTCATGGTCGCTCCAGGCATGATCGCCAACTCCGGCCCAATGCGCCGCAGTGTATCTTCCACCGCGCGCAGCATCGACGCATCTTCTTGCGATCCGCGCACGATTGCGGCGAAGTAGTGCGAAGGATCCTGCGCGAACGCGTAGTACGCCGCGGGCCAGATCTCGGATTCCAGCGTGCCCTCGCGAATATCTTCCACCACCCCAACAATCTCTTTGATCGAGGAGGGAGTCAGCGACGTATCGCCGAAGGTTTTTCCGATCGGATCTTCTCCGGGGAAGTACAACTGCGCCAGCTTCTGGTTAATGATGGCGACCCTTGGGGATTTCAGATCGTCTGCGTCCGTGAAGTACCGCCCTCGCACCAGCTTGGCTCGAAGAGTGCTGAAGTACGCCGGCGTCACTGAGCGCTGATTTACCTCGTTGTGCTCGCCGTTGTATGGCCTGCCCGTGAATCGGATCCAGTCCGTATTGCCGTTGCCCGCCACAGGTAAACGGCTCGTCAAAGCGGCTGACTGAACGCCGGGCAGTTCCGACAGCCGCCGCACAGCTTCACGGCCGAAAGCTACTTGCTTCTCGTTACTCGCCCTCGCCAGTTGCGGAGCTTCCATCACCAAAGTTGCCAGACGATCCGGGTCGAATCCAACTCCCACACGGAGCACTCGTTGAAGGCTCTTGCCCATGAGCCCCGCGCCCACCAGAAGCACAATCGCGATCGCTACTTCAACCACAACCAGCTTTGCCCCGAGCCTGCGCCAGGTCATCCCCGCCGAGCCCCGTCCACTCTCGGCCAGGCCTGCGCGCACGCTCGACGTTCCCATCCTCAGTGCGGGAGTGACAGAGAACAACACCGCCGCCATCAAACCAACCGCGGCGGCAAAGCCGGCGACCCGATAGCTGAACGCGGCGTTCTGCAGGAACGGCATGCTTTCGAGCATGTCTTGCGGAACCAGCGTAATCAGCATCTGCATGGCCGCCCAGCCGCCGAACAATCCAATGACGCCGCCGCCGATCACCAGCACCAGACCCTCGGTCGCAAGCTGACTCACCAGCCGGCCCTTGGATGCGCCTAGGGCGCTGCGCACCGACATCTCTCGTCGCCGTGTGTCGGCACGCACCAGGAGCAAGCTGGCTACATTAATCGCTGCGATTGCAATCAACAACACCGCTCCCGACAGCAGCAAAAGCAGAACCGGTCGAATCTCGCCCACGATCGACTCTTTTAGCGAGATCGCGAGGGCGCCCTGACCTCGATTGGAATCCGGATACAACTGCTCCAGTCGCTTTGCAATACCCTTCAATTGGGCATCCGCTTCTTCTGTCGACACTCCTTCGCGCAATCGCCCGACAGCATAGATCGAGTGGCAACTGCGCCTTACGTCACACCCGGAAGTCGCGCGAAATGCGGTCCAAAACTCCGCCGCGCCCACGTGCGCAAAGTGAAAATCCTCGGGCAAGACACCGATCACCGTGTACGGCGAGCCGTTTAGCCGCACCGTCTGCCCGACAATATCGCGCCTCGCGCCGAACCGCTTCTGCCATGTCGAATAGCTCAACATCACAGAAGACTCCGAAGTGCCGCTGGAGAAATCCGCGCCGAGCATAGGAACCACACCCAACGTCCGAAAGAACCAATCCGTCACCCGAGCTCCGTACGCGGGCTGACTGCCTTCCGGCGTGCTGACCAGATAGCCATCCCGAGTGTAAACATCGAAGCCGCTAAAGACCGTGTTCTGTCTTTTCCAGTCGAGGTAATCGGGATAGGAAAGATTCGATCGCGGAAACACGGCGGCCGTTTCGTATACGGCGACAAGTCGCGACGGATCACGGTAGGGAAGCGGCTTCAGCAGCGACGTGTCCACCAGCCCGAAGATCGCCACGCTAGCCGCGATGCCCGACCCCAGGATCGTGACCGCGGTCAAGGTGAAGCCCGGACTTTTGCTCAACTGTCGGAGCGCGAAACGGAGGTCGGTGCGCGCGTTGTCCAGTACGTTCCATCCGCGTGCATCGCGGCACTCTTCCTTGCGCTGCTGCAGCCCGCCGATCGTGGCGAGGGCGCGACTCCGGGCGTCGTGCTCATTCATCCCGGCCGCCACATTCTCCTCAATCTGTCGGTCGAGGTGATACTGCAGCTCCTCGTCGAGCTCCGCTTCGGCGGAAGCCCGCGAGAACAACGTCCGCAGACGCATTCGAATCGTATCCACGAGCCGCTTCATACAGCCCTCACAACCAGCGAGATCGCGGCCGACAGCCGTTCCCACTGAGCGGCTTCCTGCGCCAAGGTCTTGCGCCCGGCGGTAGTCAGGGTGTAATACTTCGCGCGCCGGTTGTTCTCACTGATCGCCCATTCCGACGCGATCCAGCCGTTCTGCTCCAACTTGTGGAGGCACGGATAAAGGGCGCCCTGCCCAACCTGCAGCACGTCACCCGAAATCTGGCGAATGCGTTGCGCAATCGCCCATCCATGCATCGGCTCCAGGGCGATCGTTTTCAAGACCAGCAGGTCTAACGTGCCCTGCATCAGGTCAGTCGGCTTGCTCA
>DASQDN010000083.1:0-9374 GCA_035634155.1 Bryobacteraceae bacterium
CCAGCTGGAAGCCATGAAGGTCCGCCTCTGGCCCGAGATCCCCGATGCGCCATACGTCTGCTTCTACCCGATGGACCGTCGCCGCGGCGAGCACAAAAACTGGTACCAGGAGTCCATGGCGGATCGCGCTCGCATGATGCACGAGCACGGCATGATCGGCCGACGCTACGCCGGCGATGTTCGACAGATCATAACCGGCTCCATCGGGTTCGATGACTGGGAATGGGGGGTCGACCTGTTCGCGCAAGACCCGCTGATTTTTAAGCGCCTCATCTATGAAATGCGCTTTGACGAGGTCAGCGCCGTCTACGCGTTATTCGGCAAGTTCTACATCGGCCTCCGCCAGCGCGCCGGTGACCTGCATGGACTCCTATCTGTATAGACGTTAGCGTTTACGAAACAAAGAACCACGGGCCGCATCCATAGACGCGAGTGCGCCATATCACCCAGCGTTGCACCCACTAGCACCCATGAAATATAGTGTTGGTGGGCAATTGGAGCACTGCTCCAACCGAATAAGCTCTTTCCAATAAAGGGGAATCTACTAGGATGAGTTCCTTGCAGAGGGCCCGTGGTATCCGACTTCTTCTGCTAGTTTTTCTGCTCGCGGTTCCGCTGTTGTCTCAGCAGCCGCACCAGGGCGGTGGCGAAGCCAATCTCGTTCTGCCTGATCTCGACACAGCTACTTTCTTTGGCGGAATCGGTGGCCGCACACTGCTGATGGGCGGACTCGTCGTCTGCGCGTTAGGCTTGGCATTCGGCCTCGGGATGTACACCCATCTGCGCAATCTGCCGGTGCATGCTTCCATGCTCGAAATCTCTGAGCTCATCTATGAAACATGCAAAACATATCTCCTCACGCAAGGGAAGTTTCTGTTGCTTTTGGAGCTTTTTATCGGCGTGATTATGGTGTTTTACTTTGGCGTTTTACTGCACATGGACGCCCTGAAGGTCGCAATTATTCTCCTGTTCAGCCTCATCGGAATCGGCGGCAGCTTTGGCGTCGCCTGGTTCGGCATCCGAGTGAATACCTTCGCCAACTCCCGGACCGCCTTTGCCAGCCTCACCGGCAAGCCATTCCCGTGTTACGCGATTCCGCTCAAAGCTGGCATCAGCATCGGCATGCTGCTGATCTCGGTTGAGTTGCTGCTCATGCTCTTCATTCTCCTATTCGTCCCAGGCGACTACGCGGGAGCATGTTTTATCGGCTTCGCGATCGGCGAATCGCTGGGCGCGGCGGCCCTGCGCGTGGCAGGCGGCATCTTCACTAAGATCGCCGACATTGGCGCCGACCTGATGAAGATCGTGTTCAAAATCAAAGAAGACGACGCCCGCAACCCAGGCGTCATCGCCGACTGCACCGGCGACAACGCGGGCGACTCGGTCGGACCCAGCGCCGACGGCTTTGAAACCTACGGCGTCACCGGCGTCGCGCTCATCACCTTCATCCTGCTCGCCGTTAACGACCCCGTAATTAAAGTCCAGCTATTGGTCTGGATTTTCGTCATGCGCGTCATGATGATCGTCGCTTCAGGCGCTTCGTATTTTATCAATGAAACGATGGCGAAAGCGAAATATCAACACGCCAGTAAGATGAATTTTGAGGCCCCGCTCACCTACCTGGTGTGGCTGACCTCCATCGTATCCGTCGGCGCAACCTATCTGGTCTCCTACGCGATGATCAGTGACATCGGCGGCGACCCGTCGCTATGGTGGAAGCTATCGACCGTCATCACCTGCGGCACCATCGCGGGCGCCTTGATCCCCGAACTCGTGAAGGTATTCACGTCCACCGAATCGGGCCATGTCCGTGAAGTCGTCTCGGCTTCAAAGGAAGGGGGCGCGTCTCTGAACATCCTTGCCGGCCTGATTGCAGGCAACTTCAGCGCCTATTGGCTTGGAGTCACGATCCTCGGTCTGATGGGCCTCGCCTACTACGTCAGCATGATGGGACTTGGCGCGCTCATGATTGCCCCGGCCGTGTTCGCATTCGGCCTGGTAGCCTTCGGCTTCCTCGGCATGGGCCCCGTCACCATCGCGGTCGACTCCTACGGTCCGGTCACCGACAACGCGCAATCCGTCTACGAACTCTCCGGAATCGAAACCATCCCCGGCATCGAGAGCCAGATCCAGAAAGACTTCGGATTCAAACCAAACTTCGAAGTCGCCAAAGACAATCTCGAAGAAAATGATGGAGCCGGCAACACCTTCAAGGCAACCGCGAAGCCTGTCCTCATCGGCACCGCGGTAGTCGGCGCGACCACAATGATCTTCTCCATCGTCGTGGCGCTCACCAACGGCTTGCAACCCGACCTGCTCGCCAAGCTCTCCATCCTCCATCCGCCGTTCCTGCTGGGCCTGATCATGGGCGGCGCCGTGATCTACTGGTTCACCGGCGCATCCTGCCAGGCCGTCAGCACCGGCGCATACCGCGCAGTCGAGTTCATCAAGGCCAACATCCGCCTCGACGCGAACGCGACCAAGGCATCGGTGGAAGACAGCAAGCGCGTAGTCGAGATCTGTACGCAGTACGCGCAGAAGGGCATGTTCAACATCTTCCTGACCGTGTTCTTCTCCACCCTGGCCTTCGCCTTCCTGGAGGAGTTCTTCTTCATCGGCTACCTGGTATCCATCGCGCTCTTCGGCCTGTACCAGGCCATCTTCATGGCCAACGCCGGCGGCGCCTGGGATAACGCCAAGAAGATCGTAGAAACCGAGCTGAAGCAGAAAGGCACGGACCTGCACGCTGCCACAGTAGTCGGCGATACGGTAGGCGATCCCTTCAAGGACACGTCGTCAGTGGCCCTGAATCCAATCATCAAGTTCACCACCCTGTTCGGCTTGCTGGCGGTGGAACTAGCCGTCTCCCTGCGAGCCCAGAACGGTTACCTGCTAAACGGGATCCTGGCCCTGACCTTCTTCCTCATCTCGACGGTCTTCGTATACCGCTCCTTCTACGGTATGCGCATCCAATCCAAGTAAACCCGACAAGGAGCCCGCGTCAGCAATGGCGCGGGCCGCTTTCTATTCGTCGGCCTACCCCTCCTGGACGGCCAGCTGTATCACATCAGCACCCAAGAATCCGAATGCCTGACTGCGCATATCAGCCCTTGCGCTATCCTCAAAGTGTGGAATACGTACCGAAATCCGCGCCGATCCAACCGGACAAAAGCGCTGATCCTCAGCGGCCGCTCGTATTCCTTGACACCGGCGTAATAACCGCATACCTGCGCGGCGAACGCTCGGCGGTTCAGATCTTTGCCGCAGAGGCGACGGGCCAAATTCGTTTTGCCATAAACCCGATTGTGCTGCAGGAGTTACTTCTCGCCGCTGACTCCGCCGCCCAGCCTGAGTTTGAACAGATTCGAGATCATCTCGACGTGCTCCCGGTAGACTACGCGAAAGCTAAAGCTCTGCTACCTAGGGTACGAGCGCTGAGAAATCGTTTGGCCCACTCAAACGAAATCCTTATTCTCAGTAGTGCCAGTGAATGCGACTTTCTCGTCACAGGGGACGCCGTGCTCAAGACATTGGGCACGGCTCAAAAACCTCAAGTTGTCACTCCCGAAGAACTCGTCACATACCTTCGAGCCGCTTGGTGCACGTATATTTCGACACAGGGGTATTCATTGATTACCTCAGCACGCGCGGGAGCGCCAATGCCCTTCTGCGACCCTCCAGCCGACGAGGTCGCGTGCCAAGCGACATTGCTGGTGACGCCGAGCGACTCTTCGAGAAGGTTCAAAGAAGCCACATCGGCGCGACATCGTGTTTAACGTACTACGAAGTTGAGGAGGCGCTGTACCGACTGCTAGCACAGTCCGCAAAAGGTATCTCTCGCGCCGATACGCTTCTAATTCCAGCCGCACGCTCAATAACTACACAGGTCCAGATCGTCGTTGATCTATTCAACATCTCCGTCCTGGACCTAACGTCTGATACGGTTCGCCTTCAGTTGCAGCAACTGGAGCTTCAAACCCGCGGTATTCGTGCCGCTGATGCACTCCATGTGGCGAGTGCAATTGCATTCGGCGCCGATCTGGTCGTTTCCACCGACGATGGTGTTCTGAGTCTCGATGGAATTCTATCCGATACTCAAGGGCGCAAGATCATGTGTCGAGACACAGATCAGGCACTCAGCCTGCTGTAGTGAGGCAATGACGTTCCTCCTTTGCCCATCTGCAAAGCGCATTAGCCAACACGCCCTACCGCCCCATCTGCCGCAACTCCACCCAATTCACATTCCGCATATCGCCCGTCCCCTCAAACTGACGATGCATCGCAAACGATAACGTCAGCGACTGCGGAGTATGGCCCTTCTTCACCACATCCAGATAAGCCCGCAACTGATCCCGATACTCCGGGCTCGCACAATTCTCAATCAGCAGCCGAGCCCGCTCGTGAGGATCGCGCCCGCGCAAATCCGCGACCCCATTCTCCGTCACCACCACCTGCACCGAATGCTCGCTATGATCCATGTGCGTCACTAGCGGAACAATCGTGGAGATCTTGCCGCCCTTCTGCGTCGATGGACAACTGAAAATCGACACATATGCATTCCGCGTAAAGTCACCCGACCCGCCGATGCCGTTCATCATCTGGCGACCCATCACATGCGTCGAATTCACATTCCCCTGCAGGTCCACCTCAATCGCCGTATTCATCGAGATAATCCCCAATCGCCGCACAATCTCCGGATGATTGGAAATTTCCTGCGGCCGCATCAACACGCGTGACCGAAAGAACTCCAAGTTATCCACAAACCTCTTCGTCATCCCCGAACTCAACGTCAGCGCGCACGTCGAAGCAAACGTACACCGCTCACTCTCCAGCAGCGGAATCACCGAGTCCTGCAGCACCTCGGTGTACATCTCAAACGCCGGAATCTCGCGATGCGCCCCCAGCGAAGCCAGTACCGAGTTCGCAATATCACCCACACCCGATTGCAGCGGCAGGAAGTTGGCAGGAATGCGGCCCGCCCTCATCTCGCGCACGAGGAACTCCGCCACGTTCTCACCGATCTTACCGGTGATCGCAGTCACGTCACAGAACGACCCGCATTCATCCGCCAGATCCGTCATCACAATCCCTGCGATCTTCGACGGCGGCACAGTCACCAGCGGAGACCCGACACGATCCGACGCCGTATAGATCGGAATCTCACGACGAGTCGGAGGATCTTCGGGCTCGAACAAATCATGCATCCCAAGCAAAGCCGGAGAATGCTGACGGTTCAACTCAATTAGGATTCTATCCGCGCGATGCAGAAACGTCGGGGTCGCCCCCACGGAAGTCGTCAGCACGATCCCGCCGCCCGCCGTCACATCGCACGCTTCGACAACCGCCCAATGCATCGGCCCCAGGAATCCATACCGCACCATCTGCGGCAGCATCGACAAGTGCAAGTCGACAAACCGCGTCGCCCCTGAGTTGATCTGCGCCCGCAACCCAGCGTCCGACTGATACGGCGTACGAAAGCTGATCGCATTCGCCTTCGCCAAAGCTCCGTCAAGCGACGGACCTGTCGATGCGCCGGTCAGCACACCAACCTGGAACGGCCGGCCGGCATCATGTTCAGCCTGCGCCCGAGCCGCCAGCGCAAGCGGAATCGCCTTCGCCGCCCCAGCCGGGGTGAAGCCACTGAACCCGATATTCGAACCGTGCTCGATCAGAGCCGCCGCCTCTTCCGCGGACAAAACCGGAAACGGATATGCCATGTCTACGAATCCTTATCGGTCAAACCAGAACGAAAGGTCGAAAGCAGTTCGCGAGCCGCCACAAACGAAGTCATGCGGCCCCCACGCACTGCGTCTTCCAGCGCAGCCAAGCGCGCACTCACACGCTTATCGCGCCGGAACAAATCCTCAAGCCCAACCCCAATCAAGTCACGCATCCAATCGAGCGCCTGCCGGCTGCGCCGCGCAGCGAAGTACCCGTTCGCTTCGACATGCGCCCGATGTTCCAGAACCATCCGCCACAACTCGGGGACATTCTTTCCAGTGAGCGAAGAAACAGCCATCACCCGAGGCGTCCATCCATCCGGACTCGCCGGGAACAAATGCAGCGCGGTCGAATACTCCACACGAGCCCGCTCGGCGCGGCCTTCGTTGTCCCCGTCGGCCTTGTTGATCGCCATGCCGTCGACCATCTCGAGGATCCCGCGCTTAATCCCCTGCAATTCATCCCCGGCGCCCGAGATCATCAACAGCAGAAAGAAGTCCGTCATCGACCGAACCGCAGTCTCGGATTGCCCCACGCCCACCGTCTCCACCAGCACGTTGTCGTAGCCCGCCGCTTCACACAGCAGCATCGTCTCGCGAGTACGCCGTGACACGCCGCCCAAATGCCCGCGCGAAGGAGACGGCCGGATGAACGCGCGTTCCTCCACGGCCAGCCGCTCCATGCGAGTCTTGTCTCCAAGAATGCTGCCGCCCGAAAGCGGGCTCGACGGATCCACACTGAGCACGGCCACTTTCTGCCCGTGATCGCGCGTCAGATGAATACCGAGCGTGTCGATGAACGTGCTCTTCCCCGCGCCAGGCACACCCGTGATGCCCACCCGCCGAGCCTTGCCCGCATGCGGCAAGATCCCATCGAGCACCTCGGCCGCCGCATCCCCATCCGCGGCGAGATCGCTTTCGACTAACGTAATCGAGCGCGCCAGCACCACACGGTCCCCGCGCAGAATTCCATCGATGTATTGCGAGGGCGTCAACCGCCCGCGCCGCGTCTTACTCGACGCCTGCGCCACTCGGCTGACCCATCAACGTGGAGAGAATCGTCTGCGCGCAAACCGGAATCACACTGCCTGGGCCAAACACACCCGCGACTCCGGCCGCATACAGAAAGTCGTAATCCTGTTTCGGGATAACCCCGCCGACGTACACAAGAATGTCTTCGCGCCCAAGCGTGCGAAGCTCATTCAGCACTTCGGGCACGAGCGTCTTATGGCCGCCCGCCAAGGTCGACACCCCGAGCACGTGAACATCGTTCTCCACCGCCATCCGAGCCGCCTCGCGAGGCGTCTGAAACAGCGGCCCCACATCGACATCGAAGCCCACATCGGCAAACGCCGTCGCGATCACCTTGGCCCCGCGATCGTGTCCGTCTTGTCCCATCTTCGCGACAAGAATCCGCGGACGACGCCCTTCGGCGTTGGCGAACTCCGCGGCCAGCTCGCGAGCCTTCTGGAACTCCGGATCGCCTTCACTCTCCGCCGAATACACGCCGGAAATCGTGCGGTTCACGGCCTGATACCTCCCGAACACCTTCTCGAGCGCAGTCGAGATCTCCCCCAGCGTAGCGCGCGCACGTGCCGCATTTACAGACAACTCCAACAGATTCCCGTCGCCCGAATCAGCCGCCTGCGTTAACGCATGCAAGGCGGCTTGGACAGTCGCAGCGTCGCGAGTGCGCCGAATCTCAGCCAGCCGTCGCAGTTGGTTGTCGCGAACCGCGCGGTTGTCCACTTCGAGTACATCGATCGGCTCTTCCTTCTCAACCCGGAACTTGTTCACTCCGACGATCACTTCGCGCCCCGAGTCGATCCGAGCCTGCCGCCGCGCAGCCGCCTCTTCGATACGCATCTTCGGCAATCCCGTCTCGATCGCCTTCGTCATGCCACCCACCGTTTCCACTTCCTGGATGTGATGCCAGGCGCGGTGCATCAGCTCATGGGTCAAACTCTCGACGTAGTAGCTGCCCGCCCATGGATCCACCACGCGCGTGATGCCCGTCTCTTCCTGAAGATAGATCTGCGTATTGCGCGCGATCCGAGCCGAAAAGTCAGTCGGCAGCGCAATCGCTTCATCCAGAGCATTGGTGTGCAGCGACTGTGTATGTCCTAATGCCGCAGCCAGCGCTTCCACGCACGTGCGAGAAACGTTATTGAACACATCTTGCGCCGTCAAACTCCACCCGGATGTCTGCGAGTGCGTGCGTAAAGCCATTGACTTCGGGTTCTTTGGATGGAAGCCCTTGATTAACTTCGCCCACAACACACGAGCCGCGCGCAGCTTTGCAATTTCCATGAAGTGGTTCATGCCGATCGCCCAGAAGAAGCTCAGCCGCGGCGCAAACGCATCGATGCTCAACCCGGCATTGATACCCGTGCGGATATACTCCAGCCCATCGGCGAGCGTGTATCCAAGCTCAATATCAGCCGTTGCGCCAGCTTCCTGCATGTGATACCCGCTGATCGAGATACAGTTGAACTTCGGCATCTTTTCCGAGCAGTACCGGAAGATGTCACCGATGATCCGCATCGATGGCGCGGGCGGATAGATGTAGGTGTTCCGCACCATGAACTCTTTCAGGATGTCGTTCTGAATTGTGCCGCTCAGTTGCTCCGGACCGACACCCTGCTCTTCAGCCGCGACGATGTAGAACGCCATCACCGGAAGCACGGCTCCGTTCATCGTCATCGACACCGACATCTGATCCAGCGGGATCTGGTCGAAGAGGATCTTCATATCCTCGACCGAATCGATCGCCACGCCGGCCTTACCGACGTCCCCGACCACACGCTCGTTGTCCGAATCGTAGCCCCGATGCGTAGCCAGGTCGAACGCAACTGAAAGTCCTTTCTGCCCGGCTGCAAGATTGCGGCGGTAGAACGCGTTCGATTCTTCGGCCGTCGAAAAACCCGCGTATTGGCGAATGGTCCACGGCTGCATCGCGTACATCGTGGAGTACGGACCGCGCAGGAACGGCGGCAGCCCGGCGGCGTAATCCAGGTGCTCCATCGCGAACAGGTCTTCGGCGGTGTAATGGCTCTTCACCGCAATGTGTTCGGGAGTCAGCCATTCGTTGTTCATGCTCGGACCTCCTTCGACTGGGGCATGCCTAGTTTGTCCTGCCACCGGGTCAGTGTGTCGACAGCGTTGGACAGGACATGCACAAAGTCCTGCACGCCGGCAGCTTCGAGCGCCGCAATCTGCTCTTTCGGATTGCCGGCCACCAGCACCGGGGCCTTCGCTTTCGGGCACACGTCCTGCGCGAACGTGACATACTCCGGGTCCGAGCTGCAAAGGATGATGAGATCCGCGTCGACCATCTCCTCGGACTCCACAATGTCGAAGCCCGCACAGCCGAAGAAGTTCATGCAGAAGTTCGCCCGCGCCATCTTCATCTTCACGTCGCCGCGCTTCAGCAAAAGCACAACCGGGTAACGACCCGTCTGCTGCGCATAAGCCGCCGTCCGCGCGCGAATCGCTTCAAACGGCTCCGCAAGACGAACGGACGAGAAACGATTCCCGTGTAATGGCGCCGGCTCGCGCACTGTGCTGGTCTTTTCTTGGACGTTCGGATAATTGTTGACGCCCACCAAGTTTCGCCGGCGCGATGCGATCGCCTTCGCTTTCACCCCCCGCGAT